>JBEPWR010000242.1:0-2981 GCA_041642335.1 Eubacteriales bacterium | reverse complement strand
ATTAACAGACCTTCATTACCGATGAAAGGGGATTCTGACTAATATGAGAACCATTGAATCTACAGGAAAAACCATTGATGAGGCAATTGAAAAGGGACTAGAAGAATTAAGCCGAAAAAGAGAACAGGTAACGGTAAAAACCTTAGAGTATCCCACAAATGGATTTTTAGGGATCATTGGACAAAAAGATGCAAAAGTGGAGTTAACGGTAAAAGATGACGTAGAGGACGATGCGAAAAAGTTTTTAATGAAAATGTTCGATGCCATGGATATTCCGGTCACCACCCATATCAAGAAAAAAGGGGATACCCTGGAAATTGATCTGGAAGGCCCGAATATGGGGCTTCTTATTGGAAGAAGAGGGCAAACCCTGGATTCCATTCAGTATCTGTTGAGTTTAGCCATCAACAGGGATCGGGACCGGTACATCAAAGTCTATATGGATACGGAAAATTACCGAAAAAAACGGGAGGAAACCTTAAAGCGCCTGGCAAAGAAAATGGCGGATAAGGCAAAAAAGACTAACCGTCCCGTATACTTAGAACCCATGAACCCTTATGAGCGAAGAATTATTCATTCCACGCTTCAGAAATTTCCGGGAATTCAAACATATAGTGAAGGCGAAGATCCCAATCGAAGGGTCATTATTGAACTCAAAAAAGAATAAACCAAAACCCAGTGAAAACTGGGTTTTTTATATCTGAAAAACTTTCTTTCGTATTTCCCGGGAAATTATTTGATAATTTGATATAATGGTAGAAGATTAAGGTAAAAGGAAAAAAACGAGGTGATAATATGTTTAGAGAAGAAACCATTGCAGCCATATCCACGCCCCTGGGCCAAGGAGGCATCGGGATCATCAAAATCAGTGGGGACAAGGCACTGGAAATTTTACAGACCATCTTTGTCACAAAAAAACATCGGAAAAGAGAAAAGTGGGAGCCGAGAAAAATGTATTACGGCTATATTAGGGACCCGAAAGAACTCACCGATATCGATGAAGTGCTTGGGGTCTATATGAAGGCCCCGAATACCTATACGAAAGAAGAGTTAGTGGAGATCCACTGCCATGGGGGAATGGTACCCCTTCGTAAAATCTTGGAACTGGTTCTGGGGCAAGGGGCCAGTATGGCGGAAAAAGGGGAGTTTACCAAAAGAGCTTTTCTAAACGGGCGACTGGATCTGTCCCAGGCAGAGGCGGTGATGGATTTAATCAGCGCCAAAACCGACATTTCCCATGAGATCGCCCTCAATCAGTTTGAAGGAAGACTGTCGGATGAGGTTCATCAGATCCAGGGAATTATTAAAGATATGCTGGCCCATATCGAAGTTTCCATTGATTTCTCCGAGGAGGATATTGATGAGGTGACCATCGACCATCTTCTTTCGATGAGTTTGGATGCGGAAAGTAGGATAAACGACCTGCTCAAATCCGCAAAGACCGGGAAAATCCTACGGGAAGGCCTGGTTACCGGGATTCTCGGGAAAACCAATGTGGGAAAATCCTCCCTGCTTAATGCCCTGCTTCGGGAAAATCGGGCAATCGTTACGGATATACCCGGAACCACCAGAGACGTTATTGAGGAACAGTTAAATGTTCGGGGCATTCCACTGAAAATTTTAGATACCGCAGGAATCCGGGAAACCGAGGATGCGGTGGAAAAAATCGGGGTACAGCGATCCCGGGAGATTTTTCAGCAGGCGGATCTAGTCATCTTTATGATCGATGCATCGAAAAAGCTGGACCAGGGGGATTATGATTTCCTTCACCTGATTAAAGAGCGAAGAGCCCTGGTGGTAATCAACAAAACCGACCTGGAGGAAGCAGTGGACCTTGAAAGAATTCAGGAGATTATCGGCGATAAAAAATTAATTCGAATATCCCTGCTTAAAAATAAAGGCCTGGAAGCCCTGGAAGATGCCTTGGAGGCCATGGTTTATGAAGGGGAAGGCTACTCAAAAGACCAAACCTTTATTACCAATACCCGACACCAGCAGGCGATTCAGGTGGGGCTTCAAAGTATCCGGGAGGGACGAAAAGCCTTGGAAAACCGTATGCCTTTGGATTTTGTCGAGGTGGATTTCAAGAATGCCTGGGAAAGCCTGGGGGAAGTCACCGGAGATACGGTATCAGAGGACATTCTGGATCATATTTTTGAAAACTTTTGTATTGGAAAATAATTGGAGGAGACTTTTATGAATTATTATAATGGAGGAAACTATGATGTGGTCGTGGTCGGTGCCGGGCACGCCGGTTGTGAAGCGGGGCTTGCTGCCGCAAGACTGGGCCTGAAAACCCTGGTACTGACCCTCTCACTGGAGTCCGTGGCAATGATGGCCTGCAATCCGTCCATCGGCGGTACCGGAAAGGGACATCTGGTCCGGGAAATTGACGCCCTGGGCGGAGAAATGGGCCTGAATATTGACAAAACCTTTATTCAAAGCAAAATGTTAAACACCGGCAAAGGCCCGGCGGTACATTCCCTTCGGGCCCAGGCGGATAAACTGCAGTATCACCTGACGATGAAGCAGACCCTGGAAAACCAGGAAAATCTTATTCTGAAACAGGGGGATGTGATCGATTTACTGATAAATGAGGGAAAGGCCACGGGGGTAAAAACCCGAAACGGTGCCTATTATTATGGAAAGGCGGTAATTCTTGCCACCGGGGTCTATTTAAAGAGTAAGATATTCATGGGCGAAGTAAATTACGAGGGGGGTCCCGACGGACTGGCCACCACCCGGGAGCTTCCGCAAAAACTTCGAAGTTACGGATGCAATATGCGACGGTTTAAGACCGGAACCCCCGCAAGAATTCATGGGGACTTTGTGGACTATCAGAAAATGACGGAGCAAAAAGGGGATCAGGAAATCACGCCTTTCTCCTTTATGAACGAGGATTTAAGGATTGATCAGATTTCCTGCTGGCTGACAAGGACCACGGAGGAGACGAAATCCCTTATTGAGAAAAATATTTACCG
>JBEPWR010000241.1:0-2998 GCA_041642335.1 Eubacteriales bacterium | reverse complement strand
TCCAAAAGCATTTTGTCACAGACCCGGCCCAAAACCTTTCGTCCGGCGGCAGGCAGACCCACTTCGAGGCGCACCTCCAGCTTTTCCGGATCAATATAGATGGAAGTCCGCTCCAAAACTTCCTGTCCCGGGGCGTCAATACTGATCATTCCGCTTTTTCCCGTACCCCGGGCTCCCTTGTATTCTTTGTTGAGGATCTGATCAAAATTTCGGGTAAGATAATCCTTCAGCGCCTCTTTTTTTGCGGGACTGTCAAAGAGTACCGTGGAAAAACCCGCGGATTTCGTCGGAATAATTCCCCGGATTCTGGAGGGCGACGCAAAGGGGTCCCCCTGGACATAGTCCACCGCAAGGTGAAAACCTTCAAAGTCGTAGGTGCCCTGAAGGTCCTTATAGGCCTTGTAGCCTTTTCCGTCAATTCGTTGCAAGGTGTTTTTCAGTTCTTTAGCCGTAGACATGGTCTTTATATTCCTCCTCCAGCATGGAAAACAGCATCATGGATCGGTAGCTGTCCCCGTATTTCTTGCAGTCCCGGAGAATGCCCTCCTGGGTAAAGCCCATCTGCCGGTAAATGCTGATGGCTTTATGGTTATCCGTAAAAACGTCGAGCCATAGGCGGTGGTAGCCCAGGGTGTCAAAACAGAAATTGATTACCCAGAGGATGGCCTCTTTGCCGTAGCCCTGCCCCTTTTCATCGATGGTAATCCGCATCAGCTCCAGGGCTTCATGGGGGGACTCCATGCCCGCAAGGATCATGTATCCCATAATCCGCTGCTCCTTCGGATCCCACAGGCTCAAGTGCTTCTGATCCGGATTTTCAATGGTTGCGAGATGCTGCTTTTTCGACCAGTTGTAGACGTAGGCCAGGTTCTCCTCCTTGCCCTCAATCTCCCGGATCCGGTCCAGATCCTCCTCCCTGGTATCCTTCAGTACCCAGTTTTCTTCAATAACCATAATCTTCATCATAAACCCTCCATCCGTATTTTATGTTGGCAATCTTCATTGTTGGCAGCGTTACAACTTTCACTATTTCATATATTCCCTAATTTTATTTCTTTACACGATAATCCCCGTAAAAAAAGCCCTTGGAAAAGAACTCCAAAGGCTTTTGCATCGTGTACATCTAAGTACTTTCGAAAGATTCTTACTTATCGACAATTTTTACTGCGGTTCCGTAGCAAAGTACTTCCGCTGCACCCTGGGAAATCCCCGAGGTGGAAAAACGTACGGTAACCACGGCGTCAGCCCCTTTTTCCTCGGCCTCGGCCACCATTTTATCATAGGCCACGTCCCGGGCCTCATCAAGCATAATGGTATACTCCTTTAATTCACCGCCGACCAGATGCTTAAAGCCGGACATAATGTCTTTTCCAAGATGCTTGGCGCGAATCGTGTTTCCTTTTACCAGTCCTAAAATTTCAATGATTTCCTTTTGCGGGATTAAATCCGTGTTCGTTGTAATCATTTTTTCCACCATCCTTTTTATTTTTTTAATATCTATTTAAAGCGAATATGCTGTAAATCCTTCAGGGCTTCCTGTTCCATGGTGTTTTCTGTAAAGATCATAAAAACCGGGTCCAGGACTTTATTCGTCCGGTTCGGAGCCGAAACTTCGTTGAAGGCCGTGATCTGCAACAGGTCCTGATTTGTAAAGCCCAGTAAAAATTCGGCTTTCGGGGCAAGCATCAGAACTTTGTCCTTCGAGGTATTACTGCCCACTTCAACGTGCTTCTCCTCCACCTTATGAATCACCATATATTTCCCGGCTTTGAATACTTCCCGGTTCCCGTTTTTCAGGACTTTTGCAAACCAGTTCTCGGAAAGGTCCTCCGCCAGTCGGAAGTAACAGGGGTTTTCGATTCGAAGACCCTTGATATAGGTTCCGGTTTCCTGTTTGATCTCGGTAAGTGTGGCAAGCACCGGTACTCCCGGCAGTGTCAGAAAGTACTGATGGACTTCAAGGCCCTTTAGGACCTCCAGCTTCTCAATGGCGGTTACAACCTTGATCCCTTCCCATTGATTGCCCTGTTCATCGACTTTTGTCACAAAATCGCCGTAGCGTTGTTCCCGAAGCATGGCTTCCAGGCCGTAGTCTCCCGGTAGCATGGTAATACCCCCGGCCCAGGGATTCCAGGGAAATCTCGCTTCGTATTTTGGATAAGACCGATCGAGCATCTCTTTCCCGTGGACCTTCAAGGAATAAATCCCGTTACTGTAGTCGGGATCCCCGGAAAATTCCAATACCCCGTTATGGATATGATAGATTTTTCCGTCCCCGAGGGTCTGACCGGTTCGAAGATCCTCCTTTCGGAGCCTTGAGACTTCGGTGGTTTTGGAAACTTCCCCGGTTCCTTTCCAAAAAATCGCTTTCCGGAAGGATTTCCGGGTCTTTTTCAACTCGGCCCGGATCTCGAGGATATCCATCAGCGGCTTTTCCGATTGCTCCAATCCCGGGAGTATTGCAGGTATCCGGTCTGAGCTAAGCTTTTGATCCTCGTGATAGGGAACCTCCATCCGGTTGACGGTTCCAAAGTCTGATTCTACGATGATTGTTCCGCTGAGATAATCTTCCTTTTGCTCTTCCACCTGAATCGGCAGTTTGGATAAAACAAAAGGATTATCGTCATTTACCCAAACCGTGAAGGTTTTTACCGGCGCCTTTTCCCTAAGGGCGTCCACCGCTTCATTGCCCATGGCAAAGCGGCGAACTTCCTGCCAGTCCTTCATGGTATTGTAGAGGAGGTATACCGGCCTTGTTGCTGCCCTATCCCGTTCGGCGATTACGCCGAGGTTTTCATTGATTTTTAAATAGTCTTCCTCCTGCTCCGGTGAAAGGGCCTTCGGCCAGATAACCGCCCGGGTACGTCCATTCTCATCGGCAAAAATCCAGTTTTCCGTAAACTTTCCGACATCGTAGTAGACCAGTTGGGACTCTTCAATTCCCCCCACCTGTAAAATCTCCCCTCCGTAGGCAAAGGTGGAGTTGGTAAAGCGGTGA
>JBEPWR010000240.1:2813-3019 GCA_041642335.1 Eubacteriales bacterium | reverse complement strand
TACATACTTTTTCACAAATTTCACCTCTCTTATCGAAGTTATTCTTTCCATCTATATTAAGATGCAACTACTGTGCCAAAATTGGTATATCAGTGGATTTATTTTGAAATACTTGTTTTTTGCGCTTCCGGCACTTCCGTTTTCCCAAGCGACAAAGCAAACAATCCTCCAATGCAATTTTTTGCACTTAAAAGCATGAAAAAAAG
>JBEPWR010000240.1:0-2803 GCA_041642335.1 Eubacteriales bacterium | reverse complement strand
TTCATGCTTTAGGATTTACAGTTCGTATTTTTCCATTTTGTAATAAAAATTTCTAATGGATAAACCTAATGCTTTGGCGGTGGCACTTCGGTTTCCATCCATTTTTTCCAGGGTCTCCGCAATCACCCTTTTTTCTTCCTTCTCTAAAACTTTTTTCAATGGAAGGATCTCCTCTTCTTGCCGGGCCCCTTCGGAGGGCACCGCATCCTCCTTTTTTCGAAGGAGATCCTCATCGTTATCGAAAAACTTCGGCAAATGTTTTTTCAGTATCACCCGTTCCTGGTATTTAATATTAACCAGGGTTCTGCCAATAAAGTTTTGCAGTTCCCGCACATTGCCGGGCCAGTCATATTTTTTTAAATGGTTTAGGGCTTCCTCAGAAATCTCATCAACATTTCGACCATATTCCTGATTAAACTTTCTTACCAAATACATCACCAAGGGATATAGGTCTGCCTTGCGTTCCCTGAGCGGTGGAATTTCAATTGGGAATACATTTAAGCGATAGTATAAATCCTCCCGGAATTTCCCCTGCCGCATTAATTCCTCCAGATGGGCGTTTGTAGCCGCAATTACCCGTACATCAATGGGAATGGATTTGGTCCCTCCCACCCGCATAATTTCTTTTTCCTGTAAGACCCGAAGAAGCTTTACCTGCGTGCTGATTGGGATTTCTCCGATTTCATCCAGGAAGATGGTTCCCCCATGGGCTTCTTCGAAAAGCCCGGTTTTTCCTCCTTTTCGGGCTCCGGTGAAGGCACCTTCTTCATAACCGAACAACTCGCTTTCCAATAGGGCTTCACTGATTGCTGCACAGTTCACCCGAACAAACTGGTTGTATTTCCGGTCGGAAAGGTTATGGATGGAATGAGCAAAAAGCTCTTTACCGGTCCCACTCTCGCCTCTAAGTAAAACCGTAGCCGGAGTAATTCCTGCTCTTTTGGCTTTTTCCAGGACCTCAATCATGATCTCATCCTCTGCGATAATATCATCGAAGGTATATTTTGCTTCCAGCTTTCGAATGATTTTTTTCGCTTCCGTCAATTCCCTCGTAAGGCTTTTAATATCCGTGACATCATGGAGTACGCCGACACTGCCTTTTAAAACACCATCCACAATAATCGGTGCGGCACTGGAAATTACTTCTCTTTTATATTTTCCGACGCGAAGCCGGGTTCTTTTCGCGGGCTTCTTCGTGTTCAGCACTTCTAAATGAACACTTTTTCCTTCCACAATATCGTTCAAGGTATGTTTTCCGATAATCTCTTCTTCCTTTAATCCCGTAAGATCTGTATAGGCCGGGTTGACCATGACCACAATCCCTTTTTCATCGCAAACTGAGATGGCATCCTGGGTAGCATTGAAAATTGCCTCCAACATACTTTGCATCTCGTTAAGCTGATATATTTCATAGTTCAAGTCTGCCATTTCCGTAATATCCCGGAAAATTGCCACCGCACCGATGATTTCTCCCTGGTCATCTTTTACCGGCATTCGACTTGTGATGATAATAGTTTTACCGAGGGCCTGTCGTCGGTTCAGCTCCGACTCTCCGGTTTTCAGCACGTAGGGCAATCGGGTTTCTTCTATAAAGTCCCCTACTCTTTTATTTAATACCTCGGATGCCTGATACCCCGTAATTTTTTCTGCAGCATGATTGAACAAGGTGATTTTCTCTTCACGATCCACGGCAATAATCCCATCATTGGTACTTTTTAAAATTACTTCAATTGCTTTTTTCAAATACTCACCTCAAGACTGTATTTTATCCGTTATCGCCCGATTCTTCCTGACCGTTTTCTTCATCAGGATTTTCCTCATCTTCCTCTTCCGTCCCTTCGTCATCCTCCGGTACGGTTTCATCTAAAATTTCTATTGAAACCTCCGCCGGTTCCACGGTAATATCCAGTAGTTCAGTATCTATACCGTCTGCTATTTCGACTTCAGGCACAAGCGTATGCGTGCCGGATGCTAGGTCCTCAAGGTTTAATAGGACTTCTACATCTTCTGGACTCAGATTCTCAATCAGATCCTCCGGTCCCGTTACTGTAATTATAAGACTTTCCGGTAGTGACTCCTCATTCAGACTGAGCCCCTCCGCTAAATTTTCTGTTCTTAGTTCCCCTGAAGGCACTTCATATTGTTCTTCAACGGTTTCTGACACCTCAATTTCAACGGTAATGGTCTCATCGCTGTATAGACGGATTCCTTCCGGAAGGATCAGACCTACCTCGATCTCTTCGCTTGCGGCTAATTCCGAGCGTTCAACGAGTTCCGTTTCAATTCTCGTTAAACCTTCAAGCTGGTCCTCCGGTCCCTGGATCGTAATACTTCTTGGGCTGATGCGTGTACTTCTTATGGTATATCCTTCCGCTGCCTCCAGTTCAAGATTCGGCTGAATAATAACGGTTTTGGTTTGCTCTATGGGTAAGATCACTTCGACCACTTCGGATTCCAATCGAACTCCGGAAACTTCATCTCCTCTGGAATCCACGGGTTTTAACGTAAGGTTTGCTACAACATCACTACTTTCTCCTTCTAATTGCAGGTCCGCTACGACGGCTTCTACTGAGTTAACCATGCTCTCGGGACCTTCAACCCAAATTGCAGAAGGGGTTATTCTCGGTTCTCCCAGAACGTAGCCTGCAGCAGGTTCTCCTAAAATATTAATATCCACGTTTCTCTGCTTACGCACAACTTCCTCCAATTGCACCCGGATATATTGAGGACTGAATTCAACCTCCACCTCGGCATCCACTTCCACACTCACCTGGACATTGTTTGCGCCGATATTCTGATGTCC
>JBEPWR010000239.1:0-3022 GCA_041642335.1 Eubacteriales bacterium | reverse complement strand
TTAGCCGGCGGCGTAGGTTCCGCAATGGCGGATCTGCTGTTGGGTTACAGCCAGTGGATTATTCCCACGCTGATCGTAAAGGGAATTATGGGCTACATCATTGGCGGACTGACCAGTGGCAGAACTGAGCCGATTTATACTCCGAGAAATATTTTTGCCATGTTCTTGGGAGTTTTATGGATGGTCGGAGGATACTATGTCACCGGAGGCATTATGCTTGGAAGCTTTACAGCCGCTCTTGCAGGACTGCCCGGAGATTTAATCCAGGGAACCGCGGGAATGGTCCTTTTCATTCCAATCGGTATCGCACTGAAGCGTACAGTTTTAAAGCCTAATCATCATATGAATTAAACCATAGCAAACCAAAGGGGACGGAGGTTTTCGGTTCGCAGTAAGATCCTGTGAAGTGAACACCTTTGTCCCATTTGGTTTGCTTTTTTGTTGATTTTTTTGATGGAAAAAATTATTAAAAAAAGTGTTGACACAGACGATAAATATGTTATAATGTAATCAAAATTAGCACTCGCCACACGAGAGTGCTAATAAATGAAAACAAAATTCAAAATAATAATGTAAAGGAGTGGTTGATCATGGCAGGTTTAGTACCTTTTAATCGACGACGAAGGGATCTTATGAGTCCGGGGCTTGACGATTTCCAAAACATGCTTGACGACTTTTTCACAGGCGATTGGACAAAACCCAGACGATTAATGCAGGATACTTTCAAAATCGACGTAAAAGAGGATGACAAGGAATATACCGTGGAGGCGGAACTTCCCGGTGTAAACAAGGAAGATGTAAACCTTTCCATTGAGGACGGAAGACTTTGCATCTCCGTAAACAAAGAGGAAGTAAAGGAAGACAGGGATGAGAAAAACTACATTCACAGAGAACGACGCTACACCTCCATGCAGCGAAACGTGTTCCTTGCCGATGCCGCAGATGAGGGCATTAAAGCAAAATTAAATGATGGCGTCCTTGAAATCACCGTACCGAAAAAGGTGGAAGAGGACAAATCAAAAGCTATTGAAATCGAATAACAGCTGAGATGACAAACCACATTGGAGGCTTTCCAATGTGGTTTGTTTCTAATTCAGATAAACATATCTATAAGTCGAACATACAGCAGTAAAATTTTAAAGGGGGTGAGTTGGTGAAGTATAAAAACTATTATGAAGTGCTTGGGGTATCCAAGGATGCTACGAAGGAAGATATTCGAAAAGCCTACAAAAAACTGGCGAAAAAATATCATCCCGATATAAATCCTGATAATCCCGAGGCAGAAACAAAATTCAAAGAGATCAGTGAAGCCTACGAGGTACTTAAGGATCCGGAAAAAAGAAGGAAATACGACGAACTACAAAACCAGGCACAGTTCCAGCACGGTTCGGATTTTGACCCCAGGGATTTCGGATTTGACTATCAGGGTGCTCAAAGCCGCGGCGGTGCCACCGGTTTTGGAAGCGATGAGTTCAGCGATTTTTTCAATGCATTTTTTGGTGGAAGAGGCTTCGGATCCGATGATATTTTCGCCGGATTCGGTGGAAGCAACAGTTCTTTCCAAGGTTCCGGAAGAACCTCAAGACAAGCACCGTCAGCGAATACCGATATTGAAGCGGAAATGGCAATTGATCTGCTGGAAGCTTATCGCGGCGGAGAAAAACAGGTGCGGATCAATACGGAAAGCGGAGAAAAAACCCTAAAGATCAAAATTCCCAAAGGGGTAACCGACGGGAACAGGATCAAACTAAAGGGACAGGGACGAACCGATCCTTATACAGGGAAAAAAGGAGATTTGTATATTAAACTCTCCATTAAAAATCATCGAGGATTTACCTTGGAGGGACTGGATCTTTATAAGGAACTGCAGGTTACCCCCTGGGAAGCCGCATTAGGAGATAAAGTGGAAGTATCAACACTTGAAGAGCATGTAAACGTGAAAATTCCTGCAGGAATTCAATCGGGTAAAAAACTGAAACTGAAAGATAAAGGATACCGAACCGGGGATGGAAAAAAGGGAGATCTGTATTTGACGATTACCATTGTCAATCCTCCAAACCTTTCTGCGGAGGAAAAGGAACTGTATCAAAAGCTTAAAGAAGCATCCCCTTTCAAACCCCAACGGTAAAGGAGGAAGATTATTGAACATTGATAAATTTACGCAAAGAGCCCAGGAAGCCCTTACGGTAGCCCAGGAACAGGCGTTAAAACTGGGAAATCAGCAAATTGAAAGCGAGCATATCCATTATGCTTTATTAATACAAAAAGAAGGCCTTATCGGAAAACTGATGAGTTATTTACAAAAAGATGGATCGGCCATGGAAAAGGAGCTTTACACCTATCTTGAAGGGCTCCCCAAAGTGGAGGGTCAGAGCGCGGCAAATGTCTATCTAAGCCGAAAAGCCAATCAGCTGCTGATATCCGCAAAGGATCAGGCGGAGGAGTTTAAAGATGAATTCATCGGTGTGGAGCATTTGTATTTGGCACTACTGGAAGAGCGGGGAACCTTTTCCGCGAAACTTCTGGGCCGGTTCGATATCCAGCGGGAAAATGTCCTGAATGCCTTAATGAAGATTCGAAGCAATCAGCGGATCACGTCCCAAAATCCTGAGGATACCTATGAGGTATTGGAAAAATACGGCCGGGATCTGGTGGAGATGGCAAAAGCGGGAAAAATCGATCCGGTCATCGGTAGAGATCAGGAAATTCGCCGGGCAATTCGAATTCTTTCAAGGCGAACCAAAAATAACCCGGTACTGATCGGAGAACCGGGCGTCGGGAAAACCGCGGTCGTGGAAGGACTGGCCCAACGGATTTTGCAAGGGGATGTTCCGGAAGGATTGAAGGACAAAACCATCTTTGCTCTGGACATGGGGTCGCTGATTGCCGGGGCGAAATTTCGAGGAGAGTTCGAAGAACGGCTAAAGGCGGTGCTAAATGAAATCCATAAATCCGACGGAAGAATCCTTTTGTTTATTGATGAGCTGCATACCATTGTCGGTGCGGGAAAAACCGAAGGGGC
>JBEPWR010000238.1:0-3047 GCA_041642335.1 Eubacteriales bacterium | reverse complement strand
GCCAAGGCAGTCTAGAGAAAAAGACGAATACGGAATTTATTATATCCGACAGCAGGGCTCCCGGGCGGCGCCCCTGTTTCGGGACGAAGCGGACCGAAAGGCCTTTCTCAGGATTTTAGAGGACAAGAAGCAGCGTTTCGGATTTAAAGTCTATGCCTACTGCATTAAGCAGGACGAGGTGTATCATCTGATGATCGATGCCAACGGCTCGGATATCTCCCAGGTGATGAAGAGCATGAATATTTCCTACGCTCTTTACCGGAAAGCTTCCGAGGCCCTCTTTAAAGACCGCTACTACAGTAAACTTTTATCGGATCATGAGGAAGTGAAAGGGATTTTCGAGAAGATTCATGATGAGGGTAGGGATGCAAAGGAAGGCTATAACAGCTACTGCTTTTATAATGAAGAGAAGCTGAAGGCCTCCACGCTTGTGGATACCGAAGATTTAACGGTGCTGCTCCATTGTCAGGGAACCTTTCAGAAGGATCCGAACTGCATCGGCTGCATCGAATCCTATGAAGCGGCGGAAAAGCTTCTTACGAAAGAGATCCAGGCGCTGAATCTCAGCCCCGAAAGATTTTTCAAGGATAAAAAGCGGCGAAACCAAAAGATATGGGAGTTCCGTAAAAAGACGACCCTGTCCCTAAAGGAACTGGGCCGCCTATTCGGAGGGCTGAGCGAATCCAGTATCTGCAAAGTATTAAAAAACGAACAATGAAAGACCAATAAATTATTACAAGGAGGATATCACACATGGAATTGAATTTGGACGTGACGGATGAACCGAAGGTACGGCTGAAAAAAGAGGTACTGTATGACACCCTGGTGATCGGAGGCGGTCCCGCGGGACTGAACGCCGCACTGTATGCAAAACGGAAGGGTCTGAATGTCGGGATCATCACCGAGCGATTAGGAGGCCAGGTAATGGATACCTCCACCGTAGAGAATTATCTGGGGTATACAAGTATGACCGGAGAAGGTCTGGTCGGGAAGTTTATCGAACATGTACAGCATCTGGAGGTTCCGGTACTGAAAGAAGTACGGGTAAAGGAACTATCAAGAAAGGGTGGCCTTCACCGGGTCCATCTGCAAAACGGGGAGGTTTACCAAAGCCGGACCATTGTCCTTGCCACCGGGTCCAAGCCGAGAAAACTGGGCATTCCCGGAGAGAAGGAATTTTCCGGAAAAGGCGTGGCCTACTGCGCAATCTGTGACGGACCCTTCTTTGAAGGCCTGGATGTGGTGATTGCCGGCGGTGGAAATACCGCAGTGGAATCCGCAATTGACCTGGCCAAGATCGCAGCAAGAGTGGATTTGGTACACCGGAGTCAATTTCGGGCGGACCAGGTTCTGATCGATCAGCTGGATAAATACGAGAACATTCATGTACACCTGGATACCCAAATGGAAGAGATTATCGGAGAAGCCATGGTAACCGGCATCAAAGTACTGGATAAGAAAACCGGTGAGCGCCGGATAATGAACACCAACGGGATTTTCGTGGAAATCGGATATCTTCCCAACAGCGATCCCTTCAAAGACTATGTAAAGATCAATGACCGTAAGGAAATTATCGTGGACGAGTACGGCAGAACCAATGTGGACGGCGTATTTGCGGCGGGAGACATCACCACAATCCCCTATAAACAGATCGTGATCTCTGCCGGTGACGGAGCCAAAGCGGCTCTGGCAGTCAATGATTATCTAAATACCCACGCAAGCATCGAAACACCCCAACAGGTGGTAGCGAAGTAAATGATTGGTTATAAATACAATAAGGATCCCCGTAAGGATCCCTGCAAATCAAAAAATTAAAAGGAGATGTTCAATGTGGCATTACTAAATGATGAAATTCGGGAACAATTAACAGGATTTTTCAAAGGCATGAAAGAGGATGTTACCCTGGCCGTATTTACGAGAAAAGAACAGTGCGAGACCTGCCAGCAGACCCAGGACTTTATGCAGGAAATTGAAACCCTGTCGGAAAAAATCCACTATATGGCCTATGATATCGATACCCATAAGGATAAGGCCGAAGAGTACGGCGTAACCCTGACTCCAAGCATTGTATTGCTGGATGGTGACAAGAAGCATCAAGGGGTGAAGTTCAACGGAATTCCCGCAGGACACGAAGTAAACTCCCTGATTAAAGGAATCATGGCGGTATCGGGAAGCATCGACACCCTACAGGAATCCTATCAGGAACGACTGAAAAAAGTCAACAAACCGGTAAATATCAAGGTGTTTGTCACCCTGAGTTGCCCCCATTGTCCCGGAGCTGTGGAAAAAGCCCATCAACTGGCCCTCGAGAATGAGCACATCGATGCGGAAATGATTGAAGCCCAGACCTTCGCAGAAGTATCTGATAAGTTTAATGTATCCAGTGTACCGAAAGTGGTTATTAATGATGAATTTGAATTCGTCGGCAATCAGCCCCTGGATACCTTCCTGGATGAAATCGAAAAAACCCAGTAAAACAACAATTGAAACAGCGATCGAAGATCAGACCTGAGGGTCCCGGTCTTCGATCTTTTTTTGTTGAAAATCCTCCCGGCAGGGTATACTATAGATGCGGGGAAAAACAATAAGAGAAGGGACCGATAAAACCCCCAACGGAAAGGAGCGTTTTACGATGAAGTATGAACAGGAACGAAAAGAGATTGTGGAATACGGTAAAAAACTGATTACCTCGGGACTGACCAAAGGGACCGGCGGCAATATTAGTATATATATCCCGAAGGATCAACGAATGATTATCACCCCCAGCGGCATGGACTATTTCGATCTAGAACCGGAGGATATACTGGTTATGGACCTTCAGGGCCAGGTCCTTGAAGGAGACCACAAACCCTCCAGCGAATACGGCATGCACCGGATTTTTTATCAGCAGCGTACCGATATCCGGGCCATGGTCCATGTGCACTCGGTTTACGCCACAACCCTGGCGACCCTGGGCTGGGAGATCCCGGCCATGCATTATCTGGTGGCGGTGGGCGGCGGAAATAATATCCCTGTGGCCACCTACGCAACCTTCGGCACGGAGGAGC
>JBEPWR010000237.1:0-3051 GCA_041642335.1 Eubacteriales bacterium | reverse complement strand
AAGATGAGACCTATATCCGTGGATTCTTAGGGAAAATGCTTTTCTCCGGTGAAGAAGCAATGAAAAAAACCGATGTTTTATCCGGTGGGGAACGGGTGCGTTGTATGCTCTCAAGAATGATGCTCTCAGGGGCGAATATTCTCTTGTTGGATGAGCCGACCAACCACCTGGACCTGGAATCCATTCAAGCGGTAAATAACGGCTTGTCAGCCTTTAAAGGGACCTTGCTGTTTACCTCTCACGACTATAAATTTATTGAAACCGTAGCGAATCGGATTATTGAAATTACTCCGAACGGGATCGTGGACCGAATGATGAGTTTTGATGAGTATATTAATGATGATAAACTCCAAAAAGAAGTAAGCGAACTCTACCAGGCCAGTTAATTAATTGGGGCTCGGTAAAGGCCAATGACAGGAAACAATAAAAAGATCCTCTTATAAACAAGAGGATCTTTTTTTATGTTTTATGATTTAGTGCCTTCATGCCGAGCGTTCAGGTCGTTTTTTACTCCTTGCCCTCATAGGAATTCAGGGAAGAGATAATATGATATAAAGATTTTAATGCTTCCGAAGGGAGTTCATCCACCCCGTTTTTCTCATTCTGTCGCGACTCCACAAACTGAATACGCTTAAAGAAATTGGTCATAAAAGCCTTTCGATAGTCATCATCCTCAAGATCCGCTTCAAATCCTTCAATTTCCATGATTTCAAATTCCTCGAAGGGCGACCATTTCCTAAATTCGGCCCGATTCTCCACAATGGATTCGATAATACCCAGGGTAATCGCCGGGGTTACATTCTTGCCCATAAATTCCCCGGTGTTGATGATATAGCAGTCCACTCCATCGGAAATCAAGGTTTTAAACAGCTCATAATCAATGCTTAGCGGATAGGTTCTAAAAGGATTGGCATAGGGTTCAGCAACCAGTTCATTGGGATCCACTCCCTTTGCCAGTCTTTCCGCGGAGGTTCTAAAGGTGGCCAGGGTCGCTCCCATGGTGGAGCCGAGATCGGCGCCGTTTACCTTCAGTACCGGAGGCAAGGTTGGGTCTTTCATAATCCAGAACAAGGCATCTACCGGCTCCTCCAAGCGGTCCACCCGATTTTTGGTCCAAAGCTTGGATTTGATCGCCCGTCCGTTGCCGTTTCGGAGATCCTCCGTAACCGGATAAATTTTTCCGTCATCATACATAATTGCTCCGTTATTTTGGGTTGTTAAGAGGTACTTATTATCCTCACAGTCCATGGGATAATCGGCGGTTTTGTCAAAGTAGGTGGGCTCAAGAGCCACCGATGTTTTATTTTCAATGTCTACAATAAAGGCGTCATCATGAAGCACCGTAACATCATATTTATTATCGTGTTTGGCATGGGTAATGGTGGATTTCCCCGAGCCGGAAAGCCCAAAAGCGGCGATGGTAAATTTTTTATCATCTAAGTTATAGCGCTTCATCCCTCCATGACAGGCGGCGTATCCGTTTCTTGCAGCAGTTCCCCAAGCAAGGGTTAAGGTGCCTTTTTTATACTCTCCGAAGTACTTCATTCCCAGTAGCACCGCACAGTTGTGTTCCGGATCAAAGAAGGTCAGGCCATAGGGATGGTCCGGATGAGACCAGTCCGGATCGGCAAAAATGATAATATCGCCTTCGGGAATTTCTTTCGAGCCTTTGTACATTTCCGCGTATTTTTCATTAATGTACTGGAAATTCAACAACCAGCTATAGAGGATGTTTTCATGATTTTCCGGTAGGATTAAATGGGCTTTAATCATAAACTCCGGATCAAGTCCCACAAGGGCTTCTCCGTGATACATTTTTTGATAACGGGTCTTGTAGATGGCCTCCCGAATCAGTCCGGAGTATTCGGTGATATCCACATTGGGCTCACCCACAATTTTACGAGCCGCGGCACAGCGGCCAAAGGCCGTACCGTCATTGAACAGTAGCGCATGGGTTCCTTCCTGCAGACCCAGTTTTTCCGGTTCATATACCGGAATTCCTGTGAGTTCGATGGTTCCGGGACTGTTTTTAGCCAGGTGGTGGGCCTGGGATACGGTCTTAACCAGCTCAACATTGTTTCCATACAGGGCGGTTTGAATGGTTACACGAATCTGTGATTTTATCTGATCAAACCCCTGTTTCCCATCGTATTTACACATTGTGCTCATTAAATAACATCCTCCTTATTTTCCTTCATTGATTTTTTTATATGATAAAAATTGGCAATAACAGCTTATATTATAGAATAAGTATAACCCATATGCAAGGCTTTTTCGTAAAAAGTGTAACACATTTAAAAATCTTTTTTCAGCGGGGAGATGGCAAGGAATATCTATTGAAAAATAGCGCATTCTGAGATAAACTGATAAGAAGAATAAAGTTTTCGAATCTTTAAGATTTCAACAGCAGTTAGAGAAAAAGATAAGAAGGGGAAGGATCTTATCATAACTCCCCCCCAATGTGTTATGCTAAAAAAGAAAGGAAGAGGATCATGATACATAAAATGAGGGAACTGGAACCTATCGTTTGGAATAATCCAATGAAAAAGCCGGCACTGGAAGCTCTGGAGAAATTCAGCCTGACCTACGAAGATATTCTGGATGCGGAAAAAAGGCTTTCCCGTTTTGCTCCGTTGATTTATAAGTATTTTCCCGAGACGGTTGATGGAATTATTGAATCGCCTTTTGTCGAACTGGCTAAAATGAAGGATCAACTCGAGAAGATCAGTCAAAAGAAAATCAAGGGTCGATTATTCGGGAAATGTGATAATCAGTTAAAGATCGCGGGGTCTATTAAAGCCAGGGGCGGGATTTATGAAGTACTGAAGTTTGCCGAAAGCATCGCCCTGAAAAATCACTGGATTACCGAAGAGGATAATTACGGAGTTTTAGGAGAAAAAGAGTATCGGGATCGTTTTTCCGATTATAAAATCGCTGTAGGCTCCACAGGGAATCTTGGACTGAGTATCGGGATCATTTCCGCGACCTTGGGGTTTGAAGTAACGGTTCATATGTCCAGGGATGCAAAGCAGTGGAAAAAAGACCTCCTAA
>JBEPWR010000236.1:0-3076 GCA_041642335.1 Eubacteriales bacterium | reverse complement strand
GCAGCGTGGGAAAATATGCGGCCCCTGATTGAAAGAAAATTACAGGAAAATGAGCTGGAAGCCGAGGAGCTGGAAACCGAGGAGCTGGACATCGAGGAGCTGGACACCGAGGAAGAGGAAATAAGATAAGCGCATTTCCCTAGAAAAAAATTGTATAAGCAGGAATAAAAGCGGAACTTAGGCCGATGGGTCTAGGTTCTTTTCTTGACAAAAATCCGCAAAAGTCGTACAATAATTTATACTGAAGTATAGAAATGAATGATCAAGGGAGCGTTTATTATGAAAAAGAACCATTTACTGACGCAAAGAGAATATAAATTTGCGAAAACACGACATGAAACCCTGAAAGTCTTTTTAAAATATATTAAAGAGGAACGGGAAGAGGATTTGACCATCGATGTATTATGCGAGGAAGTGGGAATTTCCCGGGGCACTTTTTTTAATTATTTTCCGTCAAAGGAACATCTTTTTACCTACTACGGGTATGATTTTTGCGCAAAACTGTGGAAAACCCTCCAAAGTAAAAAGCAGAAGGGGGCGTCTGCAAAAGAACGAATTGAATACGTTTTTCATTATACCGCAAAGGAAGATGAGAAATATGCCAACAGCTTTGCAAAGTTTGTTCGTCATATTTTACGGCGGGGAGAACAGTCCCTGGAAGAACTGCCCTATACCCGGGCGGATCTAATCTATGTATTTCCAACGGATTATGAAAAAATTCTTAAGGATCCGTCTCTACAGCATCAGATCGCCAAGGAAGGACAGTTGGCATCGAAGGATCTGATCCATATACCCACGGTGGGAGAGATGCTTCAGCATCTGCTCCTGGAAGGTGTGGAAAAAGAGGTTTTTACTAGGAAAATTTCTGTGGATAAGATGCTGATTCATCTGCTGAACTTGTATTTTGCACCACCGATTACCGGAAAATTTTTAGGACGGGATAAGAATCTGGAGGGCTTTTATCAGTACCTGCTTCCGGATTTATTGAAGAGGATGGAGAATAAAGCAGAGTAAAGGTTTATTTCGGAGTGAAGGCTTTTTTAGGAGGAAGGGTTATGCAGAGGAGAAATTTTACGTTGATATTGGGAGTCGGCATTGCAATTTTTCTGGGAGCCATGGCTTTTTTTCCTCATTGGTTTACGGATCAGGATCCTAATACACAGCAGCCCCGAATGCAATTGGAGGAAAAAGAGGTGGACGGAGAAATCGTCAGAAACTATGTGCGTCCCCCCCATCCACCCAATAATGAAGCCTGGCTGGGCACTGACGGCGTTGGCAGAGATCTTTGGACCCGTATTGTGTATGGAACCCATACGACACTAAAGACGGTCCTTCTGGTGGTCCTGTTTCGATTGCTTCTTGGGGTACCCATCGGGATTTTTGCCGGAATGCGTTTTCCCTTTTTTTCAAAAGGGCTGCGGATTTTCAATACCCTTTTTACCACGATTCCCAGTCTCATTTTTTGCTTTATTGTCTTGAATATCGAATACATAAGAAACCTACCGCTAAATCAGTCCATACCCATCTTTGTTGCGGTGATGACGATGGTAGGCTGGCCCAAACTTGCCAGTCAGGTTGAGGAGCGAACCTTGAAAATCATGGATGAGGATTTTATCGAAGGAGAAACTGCCCTGGGAAAACACCGGGGACAGATTCTTAAGGAAAATGTTTTGCCCCACTTAACGCCTTCAATTATCAGCGGCGGTTTTATTGAAATGGGGCTGGTGTTATTTCTGCTGACACAGCTGAGTATCCTTGGGATTTTTATCGGTCCGAGTCAAGGAGCCATGGTTATTGACGGGAACCCCCAGTGGTTTACCGCTATGAATGCGGAGTGGTCCAATCTATTATCCCGGGCCCCCATTGATATTCGCTCGGGACACTACTGGCTGGTTCTTTTTCCCGCTCTTGCCTTTTTCATCGGGATTACCGGCTTTAATCTTATTGGAGAAGGCCTTAAGGAGGAATTCAATCAACGGGAATCCCGGGTGGTATCCTGGATTCAAAAAGGAATCCATCAGCTCTCCCCGATGCTTTATGTAGAGCAGATTAAAAAATTTAAAAAAAATTCGGTTCCGATTGTAATCAAAACCACATTGGTTTTATTGATTATGGGGTTTGTACTTTACCCTAGTGCGGACAGCATGTATCATTTCGAAGCGGAGGAAGCCTGGCAGCATTTAGAAACTCTCGGAAATCAGAAGGAAGGGACGTCGGGGGTTAAGAATTATCTGATTGAGAACATGGAACAGGCGAAACTCCTCCCTGGTCAGGAGACGTCCTATGTCTTTACGTCTCCGTCTAGAAACCATGGGGAGACCTTGATCGGGATTTTACCGGGGAAGAACTGGGAGAAAATTCAAAAACTGAACTCCGATGAGGGAAAAGAAAATCTGGTCATCATCGGAACCCGTTATGACGGGATCTATGAAAAGGGAAGATTGATCTCCCCCACTAGAGGCACAGGGGCGGCGAATGCCCTTACCATGATCGAGACCTTAACAAAAGCTCCTGAAAAGCTGGAACAAACCATCATGTTTATCTTTTGGGACGGTGAGGGAGCAAAGGTCAATATTGATGAACCGAATCGGTATATGGTAAATCCGGTCATTCCTCATGAACGGGTAGACTACACCTATATTGACTTGGGGTATATTCCTCGACAAACGCAGCGCAGCATACAGGTAAGTCTATATACCACAAAAGCTCAGCAAATTCAATTTCAAAAACTGATGGCGGATGTCCAGAACACCCTGGACCGGAACCATATGAACTATCATCTGACCATGAATTTACGGGGATCCGGTGCCATAGCCGGCCTGTCCCTAAGCTCCTTATTTTCCCTTGGTGTGGGGGCGGAGCATTATTCCTATATGGAGGAGGAACCTCCCGCATTGGAGGAGATTCATAAAACCTTTCTCCGGCAGCAGGGACAATTCATTCTGGATATGGTTACCATGACGGATCATTTTTAAATAAGAAACCGGGATAGTGGGGAGGTCCTTTGAATGAGGAAAGAGGTATATCGGGAAGTCCTAAAAAAGGGACTGAAAAAAACAGGATTTTTACTGATGAT
>JBEPWR010000235.1:0-3095 GCA_041642335.1 Eubacteriales bacterium | reverse complement strand
AGTAGGGAGGCATTGTATGGAACTTTTAAAAGAAAAAATTCGATCCGAGGGCCATGTACGGGAGGGCAATATTTTAAAGGTGGACCGTTTTTTGAATCATCAACTGGATATTTCTCTGCTTAATGCTTTGGGAAAAGAATTTCATCGAAGGTTTTCTCATCTATCCATCGATAAAATCCTAACTGCAGAAGTCTCAGGAATTGCCATCGCAGCCATTGCCGCTCAGTATTTTGATGTCCCCGTGGTTTTTGCAAAAAAACTGGAGTCCAAAAACCTTGATCCCGAGACCTATGAAGGTGAGGTTTATTCCTATACTAAAGGAAAAACCTATAAAATCCGGGTCTCCAGGCAGTATCTTTCTCCGGGGGAAAACATTCTGATCCTTGATGATTTCCTGGCCAACGGGGAAGCCATCAAGGGCTTAATGGAAATCATTGATGAAGCAAAGGCCTGTCTAGTCGGAGCCGGTGTGGTCATTGAGAAAGGTTTCCAGCAGGGTGGGGCGAGCCTTCGCAGAAAAGGTGTTTTTGTGGAATCCTTAGTGATTATTGATTCTTTGGCAAATGGGCAAATTACCTTTCGCTAAATCTGTAAATGCGGTATTACTTTTCCCATGTCTTTAATGCCTTCTGTTATTTATTTTTAGGTATGTTATACTTTTAGTAATTGATTGCAGATTGTTTTTGAAAGTCCACCGCTTATCAATTGTGATAATCTAAAGGAGGTTATACTTTTGTCATCACTTTATTCTGAGTACACTCTTAAAGGACACACCATTGCCAATCGATTGGTCATGCCCCCTATGGTCTGTTTCAACTGGTCTGATGAAAAAGGCTTTGTCTCCCCTGAACATCTTCGCCATTACGAAAAACGGGGAGCCGGTCAGGTAGGCCTTGTTGTTGTAGAGGCCACAGCAATTTCCAAAATCGGTCGCCTTGCACCGAGTCAGTTAGGGATCTGGAATCATGAGCACCTGTCGGGACTGTCCCAAATTTCCAGCGCCCTCCGTTCCCATGGCAGTAAAGCGCTAATCCAAATTCATCACGCCGGAGATAAAGCCCCTGCCAGTGTTGCGAAGGAACCGGTTGCGCCGTCGGAGTATTCCCTGAAGGACGGACGAACCACAAGGGCCCTCAGTATCGGGGAGATTAGGGGCATACAAAAAGATTTTCTATTCGCAGCCCTTCGGGCGGAGGAGGCCGGATATGACGGCGTTGAAATTCACGGCGCCCATGGCTATTTGATTAATCAGTTCCTCTCTCCCCTGACAAATCTCAGAAAAGATCAGTACGGCGGAAGTTTTGAAAACCGCTTCCGATTTGTAAGAGAACTGCTGGCCTTACTCCAGGACAATTTACCCGAGGACTTTATCATCGGCTATCGTCATGGCGGCAATACACCAACCTTGGAAGAAGGCATTAAATTTTCCCGGGCTTTGGAAAAGGCCGGTGTGGACCTTCTGCATATTTCTGCGGGAATTGCAAAGGATGAAGATCTTCCTGAGCCACCGGAATCCTTCTCCTATAACTGGATTGTGCATACCGGTGTGGAGACGAAGAAATCCGTAACCATCCCGGTGGTTGTGGTAAATGGCATTCGTACCCCGAAGGATGCGGAGCCCTTGGTTGAAGACGGCCTTACGGATTTTGTCGCCGTAGGCCGCGGATTATTGGTGGATTCCCAGTGGATCCTCAAAGGAGAAAAGAATTTACCGGTAAATCCCTGCCTTCGTTGTAAGCCTCGATGTTTCTACCTCAGTGACGGGAGAAAATGTCCGCAGTTTTCCAAAGCGTAAAAACTTATCTTTTTTCATAAAAAAACAAGGATCCCGATGGATCCTTGTTTTTTGCTTCTTATTCTACATTTACTGAAAATCTGTATACCCAGTACAGATTTTCCTATTCAAAAGCATTATCTAACTGCTTCTGCACCTTTTTCCAGCGCTTGTTTATTCAGTGGTACCAAGTGCTCCTTTGCCGGTCCGAAAACTTTTTTCAAGGCTTCGATTACGGATTCCACCTTTACAATTTTCGTAATTTCCAAATACGCTCCCAGCATAACCATATTGGCCACTTTTCCGTTTCCTAAGTCATTGGCAATTTCATTAGCCTTAACATAAAATACCTTAAGGTCATCCCGCGTCGCTTTCTTTTCAATTAAGGAAGAGTTGATTAAAAGTTTTCCACCCTCTCGGATATCCGCTTCGAACTTATCCAAAGATGGAAGGTTCATAACAATTGCAGCGGTTGCATCATTGGTGATGATTGGAGAACCTACCTGCTTTTCCGATACGATAACGGCACAGTTTGCTGTTCCTCCCCGCATTTCCGGTCCGTAAGAAGGCAACCAGGATACATTTTTCTCTTCAATCATCCCTGCATAGGTCAGTAGCTGTCCCATGGACATTACTCCCTGTCCACCGAATCCGGCCATGATAATTTTTTCTTCAGCCATATTATTTCCCCTCCTCTGGTGTTCTAAAGTTTCCAAGTGGATAGTATGGAATCATATTTTCTTTTAACCAGGTTAGTGAATCCACCGGTGTGATTCCCCAGTTTGTCGGACAGGTGGAAAGGATCTCCACAATTCCGAAACCTTTTCCTTCGATTTGTACCTGGAAGGCTTTTTTAATTGCCTTTTTCGCTTTTCGAATGTTTGGAACGTCGTGTACCGATACTCTTTCTACAAAGGCTGCTCCATCAATGGTTGCAAGCATTTCAGAAACCTTCAGAGGCATGCCGGTTGTTGCTTTGTCTCTTCCGTATGGAGATGTGGTTGCCTTTTGTCCGATTAAGGTGGTCGGCGCCATCTGTCCTCCGGTCATTCCGTAGATCGCATTGTTTACGAAAATTGTGGTGAACTTCTCTCCTCTATGGGCTGCATGAATAATTTCTGCAGTACCAATGGATGCTAAGTCTCCATCACCCTGATAGGTAAATACGGTATGGTCCGGCAATACTCGTTTAATTCCGGTTGCTACTGCTGGCGCTCTACCATGAGCAGCTTCATGCATGTCACAGTTGAAATAATCATAGGCAAGCACTGAACATCCAACCGGTGCCACTCCGACACTCTTTCCTAGCACTCCTAGTTCC
>JBEPWR010000234.1:0-3084 GCA_041642335.1 Eubacteriales bacterium | reverse complement strand
CGATGCCTTGACGGCTGAGGACTTCCAAAGCGCCCTGGTGGGTTTCGATAATCCATTTCGCGATGGACAGGCCGAGGCCGGCGCCGCTTTTGGCGCTTCCCCGGGCGCTGGCTGAGCGGTAAAAGCGGTCAAAGATATGGGGAACCTCTTCCGGCTGCATGCCGTCACCTTGGTCCTGTACCTGGATGTAGGCTTTGTCGGCTTTCGAATAAATCCGGATAAAGATTTCCGCCCCTTCGGGACTGTATTTGATACTGTTGTCCACTAAAATCCGGATCGCCTGTTTGATCAGCTTCGGATCTCCGCTGAAGGATACCTTCTCCTTGGTCTCGAAGCGAAAGGTATGCTTCGAATCAATCAGCTTCGCCTCCTGGATTACACGCTCGCCCACCTCGGTAAGGTCCATAATTTCCGGAGACAGGGTCATATGCTTGCTGTCTCCCCGGGCTAAGAACAGGAGCTGTTCCACCAGATTTTGCATATTTTCCGTTTCATTTTTGATGGCATCGATGGATTCCTGCAGGGTTTTCGGATCCTCTTTTCCCCAGCGGTCCAACAGATTGGCATAGCCCCGGATGACCGCAATGGGGGTTCGAAGCTCATGGGAGGCATCAGAGACAAAGCGCACCTGGGCCTCATAGGACTGATTGATCCGATGAAGCATTTCATTAATGGCACCGGCCAAATCCTTTAATTCGTTTTGGGTCTGGTCTACGGGGATGCCGTTTTCCATCTGATCGGTATCAAAACCGCTGATCAGTCGGGCGAGATCCTCAAGATCCTTCTGGTCGGAAACTCTCCCGCCGGAGCCGAGGCCCGCCCGCAGTTTGTTTGTGGTCTCCGCAAGTTCCGACAGGGGCTTTAAGACCCTTCGTACGGATTTTCGGTTTTTCCCCATACTGATTAGAAGGTAGAGGAGTTCAAAAAGAATCAGGGCCGCCAGGATGAAAAAATAGAGTTGAAAATCCTGACGCATCCCGTAGGATACCTGATAAAAGCCTTCCTCTGCCGGGAGGGTCATATCATAGCGGATATGTTCCCATCGACTGGAAGCCGCCCCGGCGGGTTCGTCTATACGAAAGCTTCGCCGACTGTCTTCTAAGGGAAGGGGCAGCAGCTGATCAATCCCTCTAAGGAAAAAAACAGCTTCCGGTTCGGTCTCAAGGATCCGAAGGCGGTAGGTGCCGATGAAGATTTCTTCAGTCTCCGGGGAGGATAGTTCCTCCCGGTAATGGTTCAAAAAATCCGCTGCCCCGGATTCCGCTCGCCACAGGGCCGTGGAAAAATATAAAAGACTGATTAATAAGTTCATAAGAAAAAAGGCCGCAATAAGCAAGCCCGCCATTTTCAGGTTCAGTTTCAATACCAGGGACGATCGGATTTTATCCGGAATAACCGGTGATTTTGGTGGGGTTGGCCCTTTGCTACTCATCTTTCATCACATATCCCACTCCTCTGACGGTGTGAATGGCTTTGATGCCGAAGGGTTCCTCGATTTTTCCCCGAAGATAGCGGATATAGACATCCACGGCATTGGTCTCTCCGGCAAAATCATATCCCCAGATACTCTCGAGAATCCGGTCCCGCTCCATCACAATGTTTTTGTTTTTCATCAGGTACTCCAGTAAATCAAACTCTTTTTTCGTAAGATCCACGGGGTTGGAATCCACCCAGGCGCTGCGTTTTTGGGTATCAATTTTGACCGGTCCGACTTGCAGGATGTAGGCGGGCTCTTCCGCTTTCTTGTCCGGTCGGGTCCGTAAGTGTACCCGAATTCGGGCGAGTAGTTCTTCAATGGCAAAGGGTTTGGTGATATAGTCGTTGGAACCCTGATCCAGGCCCATGACCTTATCCGTAACCGAATCCCGGGCCGTAAGTAAAATAACCGGCACATCGGAAAACTGCCGGATTCTTCGAAGGACTTCGATGCCGCTGATTCCCGGCAGCATAATATCCAGCAGAATTAAATCGAAGGGCTGAACCTTCAGAAGTTCCAGCCCGTCTCTGCCAGTTGTGGCTTTGGTAACCCGGTAGTTCTCATGGGTCAGTTCCAGCTCCACAAATCGTGCAATTTTTTCTTCATCCTCAATGATCAGAATGCTCTCCATTTTCATCATCCTTTTTGCGAAAATCCTTGGCGGAATTCTTCGCGGTTTTTGTAACGGAATCTACAGCTCTGCGGGTAGCGTCAGAGACTTTATCCACGGTTTCATTGACATTGGTTTTATCAAAATCCGGCCCCTGAAAACGATATCGGTAGCCAAACACCAGGCCTATAATACCAAGGGGAATAACCACCCAAAAGGCTACGAACAGGGAAATTACCAGCAGGGTGATGGGGATGACCATAATGCGCTTATCGTCTTTTTCCACCTGCAGATTGTTGACGTTTCCTTTATGAAGCATTCTTCCGGCCCATCGGAAAAAATCTCCGAGCACTTCGCCGAAAGAGATCCGGTCCGCCTTATCCTTTTCATTCGCTTTATGGGTTTTTTCGCTCTGGTCATTTTCGGCTGCAGTCTGATCCCCCGCTGAATGATAATAACCGCCGGTCTTTGGGGGTGCCATACGGTTTTCCCGCTCCAGAATAATTACCGCTTCCAACAGATCGCCATCGGCCCGTTCCAATACCTCTTTTGCTTCTTCATAGGTGATATTTGCATGTTCTTTCAGTTTTGTTACCTGATCCAGGTTTGTCATGATGATAACCTCCTTTTTTTATTAACTTCATCATAACAAGTAAAGATTGGAAGGCCATTGACACAACATTAAAATTCGATTAAAAAATGATTATAATGTCAAATTCCGGTGCTTTATTACTATTTTACTACAGGGAAGAGGGGCCGTCCAGGAAACAAGATGAAAACAGTTTGACGATGCATGCAGGGACTGCTGAGTAACTAAATTTATCGAAAAAAGAGGGATTTAACCGGTGCTTATCGAATTACTAATGATACAGATTATAAGGATGAAAGAAACAGGGCTTAGATGATACAGCAAAGAGTATTTAAGGAGAGGAAAAGACCATGGAAAAAATGAACGATTTTTTTACGGCCCGGGTAGAGGGTTATGATAAGCATATGA
>JBEPWR010000233.1:0-3109 GCA_041642335.1 Eubacteriales bacterium | reverse complement strand
GCCCGTGGGAATTTCCGATAATTCGGACTCCGTCTCCAATAAGACTGTTCTCTCCCACAATTACATCGCCGTTCAGCTCCGCTCCCGGAGCAAGGTAACTATCTTTTCCGATGATCGGTCGTTTCCCCAGCACTTCATAGGTCTTTCCCACGTTTTTCTCCTCCTTTAAGGGTTCTTTGAACAAGGTTCCTTCGAAAGGCTCGAGGCTCACATCCCCGCCCCGCATCCGCCGGATTCGCTGTCGATCCTCGTCGGTGAGACTTCGTATAACCCGGGCAGGACGCCCCACTACGACGGAGCCCTCAGGAATTTCCATTCCTTCGGTCACCAAGGTTCCCTCTCCAAAAATACAATAATTACCCACTTTCGATCCCGGCAAGAACATGCTGCCGTTTCCGATTTCACATAAATCGCCGATGGTGCTGTTTAGTACTCTGCACCCATGGCCAAAAACCGTTTTGCTTCCCACAGTTGTCGGGTGTTCTTTGGAGCCCAGCAGTACGGAATTCTCCAAAGCCCAAGTCTGATTGCCCAGTTGTAGGCCGCCGGGCTCCAATCCGCCTCTTAAGACGGTGCCCTGAGCTACATAGCCGTCTTTGCCAAGCTCCACGGTCCCCCGAATTTTTGCTGATGCTGCAATATTGATTGCCAAGGTTTTTCCTCCTTTTACTGAAATCCTTTACTTAAACCATTTTTTCAGCAGCTTGAAAATATCAAAGGATGTTTTGCGGTACACCTTATTATAGGCATATTTTTTCGGATTTCTGATCCAGCCCTTTCCCCGGGGCATTTTAATTCCCGCCCGGTGGACAATCTGTCTTTTCGGGCTGATTCGTGCAGTGATTCGTTTTTTTATACTGGGTTTTCGAATACCAAACTTCATTTTTTCATTTCCCCTTTCCTGACGCTAAAACACCTACATCTTATTGATTCCCTATATGTTGAATAATTATCATATAAGTATTACCTTTAACTACATTGCCATAGAATTTTCCGTAATGATAAAACCCTACTTGTTTTTCCGAAAGGCTTTCACGAGCATGATCACCCCGATAACAATTAAGGCGACCGGGAATAAATTGCTAAGAATCGCTTCCGCAAGGTCCCGCTCCAGAAACTCAACAAGAAAGACAAATAAACCAAAGCCCCAAAGCCCGACGGCAGGATAGAGCGGCCATCGTCTTTTTCCCACGGGAAGGCTGTCCAAATGTCTCGTATGCACCAAAAATACCAGGAAAAAGGCAATCCCCAGGAAGATGAAAAACAGATAGCCGTCTTGATCCCCCAGGGCGAAGTTTTCCTCCACTACGGCAAACAGGCCCACCATGGTGACAATCATCCCGGCAATAATTAACCCCTGGCTCCGTTTATACACCGCATCTCCCGACCGATAGTACATAAATAAGAGGAGGCCTCCTACAATTAACAGGGTAAATTCTCCCGAGTAAAAACCGAGATTGCTTAAAAGAGAGATTCCACCAATTACGACCAATAAGATCCCAAGCCATTTTCGATTCATTTTCTTTCCTCCTTATTCCTTATTATTGCCGTATCCAACGGAATATCTCCGCAGGGGTGGCGTTTTTTCCATACATCAGCAGGGCGGTTTTAAAAATCTTTCCTGCCAGGCGCATAATTAAAATGGTTGCAACAATTAGAATGCCCAGCGTCAGAAGTATTTCCCTCAAGGGCACCTTTGTGGCAATGACCAAGCGAAAGAGCATTACACCCGGCGTGGATAAGGGAAAGTACGAGCCGACCTTGGCCACAATTCCATGGGGGTTTTGGATAATGGCACCGATGAAAAATACCGGAAGCATCGGAATGATAAAGAGCACGCCCTGGAAATTTCCGGCGGAATAGATATCATTGATGGTTGCGCCCATGCTGACAAATACCGCAGAAAACATTAAGTAGCCGATCAAAGCATAAATCAGCATCAGGGGCAGCTCCCGAACAAATAAGTATTCCAGCACCGGTACATCAAAGTAATAGGTCGCCACCAGTAACCCAACAACTGCCCACACCCCTACCTGGATCAAGCCGAGGAAAAAGTATCCGATAATTTTTCCCTGCATCAGATCCCGGGCACTGAGGGAGGACAGGAGCACTTCCGTCATTTTATCCCGTTTTTCCTGGGTGGCGCTTTGGAAAGTCATGGTCCCCGAGATAAAGACGGAAATCAGAATCAGTCCTGCAAAGGCTCCGGGAACCAGACGACTGAGAAAATCCATATCTTCTTCCAAAAGAGAGGCCTGACTTACGGAAAAATCTCTTGTAATATACTCCGCAAGATTCCGGTCAATTTCCACCTGCTCCAGTTTTTGTTCCTGTAGGGTCTGATTTAATGCATTTTGAAATCCGGTGTGGGGAATCATCCCACTGTCTCCGGAATAGAGGGTGAAGTGATGGTTTTGAAAGCCCTGTTCATCAATCACGACGTAGGAGGTCCGTTCCTCTTCAATGGTTTTTTCTTCCAAGACATTCAAATCTCCACTATACCGTTCCAGCTGATACTGCTCGGAATCCACATTTTCCTCAAGGGTGTCGTAAATTCCGATCTCATCCACCACATAGATGTAGTCCACCTGATTGCTTTCAAGGGACTCTAGTAATGTGGGCAGGGCTCCGAATAGAATCATAATTAAGGGCGTTAAAATGACCGATATTAAAAAGGTTTTGTTGGTGAGATTCTTTTTCAGCTCCCATCGGGCTACTTTAAAGGTCTGTCCCATTACGATCCCCTCCTTTCGCGATATTTACAAAAATATCATGAAGGGAGATCCGATCCATATGCAGCTCTTTAATGTTGACTTCCTTTGGCAATTGTTGAAAAAAACTTTGAGGGGCGGTATCTTTTCTCAGGTAAATTACACTTTTCCCCTCTTCGCTTTCCACCCGCTCAACCACCGGAAGTTTTTCAAAGGACTCCTTATTATTATCTCCGTATATGGTGCATTTAAAGTCCGCAAAACGCTCTTTAACTTCATCCAGGGTCCCGTAAATCACCTTTTCCCCCCGGTTGATTAAAAAAATCCGATTACAAAGGGCCTCGACCAGATTCATTTGGTGGGAAGACAGTAAAATACTGACCCCGGCCTCGGATAGT
>JBEPWR010000232.1:0-3113 GCA_041642335.1 Eubacteriales bacterium | reverse complement strand
TATAAAATCGCTGTAGGCTCCACAGGGAATCTTGGACTGAGTATCGGGATCATTTCCGCGACCTTGGGGTTTGAAGTAACGGTTCATATGTCCAGGGATGCAAAGCAGTGGAAAAAAGACCTCCTAAGAAAGAAGGGAGCAAGGGTTATAGAATATGAAGAGGACTACGGAAAAGCCGTGGAAGAAGGCCGAAAGGCCTGTTTGGGAGATGAACGGGCACATTTTATTGATGATGAGCAATCCAAGGATTTATTCCTCGGTTACAGCGTTGCGGCGCTGCGATTAAAGAAGGATTTAGAAAAACATCATATCGTCGTAAATGAACAGCACCCCTTGGCTGTATATTTGCCCTGCGGCGTTGGCGGGGCCCCGGGTGGGATTGCTTTTGGCCTGAAAACCATCTTTAAAGATGCTGTTCAGTGTTACTTCGTCGAACCGACCCACGCCCCCTGTATGCTCTTAGGCCTTATTACCGGAGAAAAGGAAAACCTGCATGTTCGGGATTACGGCATCGACAATATTACCGAGGCTGATGGCCTTGCGGTGGGGCGACCCTCGAAAATGGTTTCGGACCTGGCAGAGAGGTTAATTGACGGGGGATATACAATAGAAGATGAAAAGCTGTTGGAACTGATGAGAAACTTATATGATGAAGAAGGAATCAAAGTGGAACCCTCCGCCGCCGCCGGACTTTTAGGTCCGGTACTGTGGGAGGACACGGAGAAAACCACGCATATCGCCTGGCTCACCGGAGGGGCGCTGATCCCGGAGAAGGAGTTTGAGAAGCTCCTTTACCGGGAGGTCTAGAGGTTAAGAGGAAAGGGCAGCAGTAAAACCGAGGTTTGAGCAGACTGGGATTGGGTATCAATGATAAGGAAATTTCAAAAGCAACAGGGAGGAGGCAAAAGAAATGCAGACATTGCTGTACAGCTTCGTCGCCGGAGTTTCTACGGTGGTCGGAGTCTTGGTATTATTGGTTTTTGGCAGTCCTACGGAAAAAATCCTGGCAACCCTTTTAGGCTTTGCCGGAGGGATTATGCTTGGCATATCCGTATTTGAACTAATGCCCGAGGCCTTATTATTAGGCACGATGACAACCACTATAATCGGATTTCTTCTAGGCGTATTAATGATGTTCGGTTTGGATAAAGTTGTCCCCCACTCCCATCTGTCATCAGCGGACAACCTGGAAGTGGAAAATCCGGAAAAATTGGAAGGGGTACTGAATCCGATTTTACGTACCGGATATTTGGTACTGTTCGGAATCGCCCTTCATAATCTGCCGGAAGGACTTGCCATCGGAGCTGGGATCGAGTCCAGTCCCGAACTGGGGCTGGCCATTGCTCTAGCCATTGCCCTTCACAATATTCCCGAAGGATTGGCCATTGCAGGACCGTTAAAATCCGGGGGCGTTACCACCGGAAAACTTTTTTTATTTACCTTTCTGGCAGGACTGATGACCCCTTTGGGAGCGGCAATCGGCCTGTTGATTTTCAATGTATCACCGGTACTGGTAGGGGGTTCCTTAGCCTTTGCAGCAGGAGCCATGGTTTATATTGTCAACGACGAGTTGATTCCCCAGGGATACCGAATGAACAGCCATTTATCCAATGGCGGAATTATTGTGGGGCTGTTGGTGGCCTTTGCATTACTATAAAATCCATCATCAGATAATAATCAAAAGATAATCAAAAAATACTAATCAAATGACGAAAAAAGAAAAAAACCGACTGGAGCAGGGCTCTAGTCGGTTTTTAGTTGGTCCCGGCTATTAAAAAAGGTTTTGTAGCCGGACTGTACGAAAAGGATCACGGTTAGGGAGACACTTCCTAAAATCCCCAGCATGATGGCAATTTGATAGGCGATGGCGGTTAGGGGAGAGACACCGGATAAAATCTGTCCGGTCATCATACCGGGAAGAAAGACAATACCCATTCCCACCATGGAGTTGATTGTGGGCAAAATAGCAGAATCAAAGGCACTGTCCACCACTTCCTTCGCCGCCTGTTTGGGAGTAGCCCCCAGCATTAAAGCCGATTCCACGAGATGTTTCTGCTCATGCATCCCATCCAGCAAACGGTTTACCCCAAGGGAGATACCCGTCATGGAGTTTCCGATTAACATCCCGGCGATGGGGATAAAATACTGAGGGTCATACCAGGGAGAGATCTGCACAACGATAAATAAAAAGAATAGAAGACTTGTGAGGGTACCGAGAATCATCGAAAAAGCCACCACCTGTTTTAACCCTTTGCTCAAAGGACGTCTTGAACGTTGGAAAATATTATAAATGGCAAAACTCTCCATCACCAAAAGAACGAGTAAGGTTAAATAGGGACTCATGCTCTCAAAAAGATATACCAATACGTATCCGACTAAGATCAGTTGTAGGGTCATTCGGATACTGGCAATAAGCACCTCTTTTTCCCGGGGGATGCCTTTGATCCGAAGGATGGCAATTAATATTGCGATAAAAATATAGGCGACCCCTACCTGAAGAAAACTTAAATCAATGATCCCATTCATGAACTTCGCCTCCTTTTACAACCAGGATACGGTCACCGAAATTTTTTGCCAGTGCCTTGGAATGGGTGACCATAATCAAGGTCTTTTCCTGCTTCTTTGCATATTCCACAAAGGTTTCCATCAGCAACGATTCCGTTTCATCGTCCAGGGCGGAAGAGGGCTCGTCAAGGAGTAATACTTCCGGTTCCATCAAAAGGATCCGACCCAGGGCCAAACGCTGCTTTTCGCCACCGGATAATTTTTCCGCATCTTCATCAAGCCCCTTATCTAGCCTTACCCGTTGGAGAACTTGTTTTAAGGTACCCTCGTCGGGTAAGGATTTCTCAGAAAATCGCAAACCCATTTCTAAATTATCCCGAAGGGTTCCCTGAAAAATCACAGGAGTTTGGGGAAGCATCACTACTTTTCGCCGAAGTTCAATGGGATTCAGCTCTAAAAGATCTTCCCCCTTGAAGGTAATCCTGCCTTGGTCCGGTGAAACGAGGTGATTAAGCATACGAAGAAGGGTGGTTTTTCCGCTGCCGCTCTCGCCGACGATGCACGTGATTTCTTTTTCACGGATGGTGAGTTTGGGAATATTCAAAATG
>JBEPWR010000231.1:0-3129 GCA_041642335.1 Eubacteriales bacterium | reverse complement strand
GCTTTGCATCAGCTGAAAAATATTGTTCTCCTTTTGAAAAATTTCCATCGTATCCTGAATTCGGGGATAGAGATCCTCGGATTCCAGAGCTTTTCCCGTAACGATTTTTTCAAAATCCTGTTTCAGGTGTTCACATTTTTCATGAAAGCCTTCGGTAAAGACCCTTCTTGACTCCCTGGCCTTTTCCGCTTCTTTTTGGGCTTCACTTTTTTCCGGGAGGTACGGCTTTAAATCCGATGCATCATCCCCGGCTTTTTCCTCGGATTCCACCTTGACCATGGTAATTCCGTGCATCTTCAAAATGCTTTTCATCCGGTGCGGCTCTTTCAGTGCGGTTCCCTTTGCCATCAGCCGGATGCCCTCTTCATTAAACACATCCTCCGCCAAGACCATGCCTTTTTCGAGCTTGCTTGAAAAGATTTTTTCCCATGTCCGATTGTTTTTCTCCATTTCCCCACCCCTTCTTCATTAATACCTTCAACGACTTTAGGACCCCGGTTCCCTGAAATCTACGATCCCCGGGGCTTCCTTCTTATGTGCTTTTGAATTTCCCCTGTGTTGTCCCTTATATGTAACCCCCAACTGAGGGGGCTGCTGTGATCAAGTGCTATGAGCTACTGTTATGGAATGTTGAAAAAAGCTTTTGCATTCGCCTCGGTCACCCGAATGACCTCATCAACGGAAATCCCTTTGGCCTCGGCAACCTTCGCCGCCACAAAACGAACCAGCAGGGGCTCGTTCCGTCTTCCCCGTCTCGGCTCCGGCGTAAGGTAGGGCGAGTCGGTTTCAATTAAGAGCTGGTCCAAGGGTACGACCTTGGCCACCTCATAGGGTTTTTTCGCGTTTTTAAAGGTAATCGGTCCCGCCAGGGAGATCATAAATCCTCTTTTGACGTATTCCTCGGCAAGCTCGGGACTCCCGGAGTAGCAGTGCATCACGCATCCGTATTCCTGAGCCTCCTCTTCCGTTAGGGTATCAAACACCTCGCCGTTGGCTTCCCTGTCATGTATAATCATCGGCAACTTTAAGGCTTTACTTAAGCGGATCTGGGCGATAAATGCCCGGCGCTGATCTTCCTTGTCGGAATGATTGTAATGAAAATCCAGTCCGATTTCTCCGATGGCCACCACCTTTTTCTCCTTGGCCAGACTCCGAAGCACTTCTTCGGTATGCTCGTCATAGTCCTTTGCGCTATGGGGATGCACCCCGACAGCGGCGTAAATCATCTCATGGGATTTCGCCAAATTTACCGCCCGCACCGAGGAACTGATATCGGCCCCGGGATTTACAATATAATTGATCCCGGCGGTTTTTGCGGCTTTTAACACGTCTTCCCGGTCCTTATCAAATCGTTTGTCGTCCATATGAGCATGGGAGTCAAACATAAAAATCCTCCTTTTTTTTCAAAACACTCTTTACTGGGCATCCGTTGAACAAGCGGATCTTCGGCCACTCGATCTTCGCTCTGCCGTTTCTTTGATCCGGGAAATCCCCCGACCGGTACGCTAGCTTACCGTGGTGCCGGACGGAATATCGCCGTCCAAGGTACCCAGTACCAGTTTCTCATCGTTGGATGCTGCAAGAATCATACCTTCGGATTTTTCGCCCCGCAGTTTTACAGGCTTCAGGTTCGCCACAAGAATGACGTCTTTTCCGACGAGTGCCTCGGGAGTGTAGTCCTTGGCAATGCCTGAGACCACCTGCCGGGTTTCTTCCCCGACCTGTAGTTGTAGAACCAGCAGTTTATCCGCATTGGGATGGGCTTTGGCTTCGATAATTTTTGCGGTCTTGAACTCCAGCTTCGCAAAATCCTCAATCGTTACCATCGGACTTTTGTCTTCGGATTTCTCAGCGATTTTCTCTGCAGATTTCTCTCCGGATTTCCCCGCAGATTTCTCTTCCGTAGGTTTTGTCTCCGCAGCTTTTGCCGCCTGCTGGGCCGCCGCCACTTTTTTATTCTCCGCCTCGAGAATCTCCACTTCTTTTTTTACATCCAGGCGTGGAAACAGGGCTTGGCCTTTTTCGACCTTCACACCACTTCCGATTTTCGAGAAGACCTTGCTGTCTTCCCACGCCAGTTCGTCCCTAAGACCGAGCTGGGTCCGGATCTTCTCCGCGGTGCCTTCCATAAAGGGCTTCAGTAGAATGGCAATAACCCGGAGGGATTCGGACAGGTTTCGAAGCACCGTATCCAGCCGGGGCCTATGGGCCTCGTCCTTGGCAAGCACCCAGGGGGTGGTCTCATCAATATATTTATTGGTTCTGCCGATCACGGTCCAGATTTCCTCCAAGGCATCGTGATACTGCAGATCCTCCATATGCTTTTCAATCTTTCCTGCGGCTGTGGCAACCATTTCCCGAAGTTCCTGGTCCACCGCTTCCACGGTGCCCACATTGGGGATGATTCCGCCGTTATATTTTTCCACCATGGCCACGGTTCTACTCAGCAGATTTCCGAGATCATTGGACAGGTCCGCATTCAGTCGGGTAATAAAGGTCTGGTTGGTATAGTTTCCGTCCTGACCGAATACAAACTCCCGAAGCAGGAAGTATTTCAGCGCATCCAGGCCGTAACGTTCAATCAGCACCTCAGGATAGACCACATTGCCTTTGGATTTGGACATCTTGTCAGCGGCAAAGAGGATCCACCCGTGGCCGTATACTTTCTTCGGCAGCGGCAGATCCAGGGCCATCAGCATGGCCGGCCAGATAATCGTATGGAAGCGCACAATCTCCTTTCCGACAATATGCACATCGGCGGGCCAGAATTTCTGAAAATCCTGATCATTCTCTTCCCCGTAACCAAGGGCGGTAATATAATTGGATACCGCATCGAACCAGACATAAATTACATGATCGGAATCGAAGGGTACCGGAATCCCCCAGTCAAAGCTGGTTCTAGATACACAAAGATCCTCCAGACCGGGCTCCAGGAAGTTGTTGATCATTTCCTTCCGCCGCGCCTCGGGGTAACAGATTTCCGGATGGTCCTTAAAATGCTTTTTCAGCCGCTCCTGATATTTGGACAGTTTGAAAAAGTAGGCGTCTTCCCTGGCAAGCTCCGTCTTGCGTCCGCACTCGGGACAGGCATGGTCCTCCTCGAGCTGGGACTGGGTCCAGAAGGATTCA
>JBEPWR010000230.1:0-3130 GCA_041642335.1 Eubacteriales bacterium | reverse complement strand
TTATGAAATATTTGATGCTTTCCGGGTTCATTACAATGATGCACGGGGCCAAGTGAAAAACGGGACAAGATTTGTGCCGGATTTGGATTTGGATACCGTAAAAGCCTTAGGCTTCTGGATGACCATCAAGCATGCGGTGGCCGGAATTCCTGCAGGAGGCGGAAAAGGCGGAGTGAGAGTGGATGCTTCAAAACTTTCCGAAGGAGAATTGGAAAGACTTTCCCGAGCCTTTATTCGAAAACTTCCCGTAAAGGGAGCTTGGGTGGATATTCCGGGAGCGGATATTGGAACCAGCGCAAAAACCATGGCCTGGATGCTGGATGAATATGAAGAAATCAACGGATTCCACAGTCCCGCAGCCATCAATGATAAGCCTGCGGAAACCAGTGGAACCCTTGGAAGCATGGAAGCAACCGGAACCGGAGCGTTTTTTGTAACAATGGAAGCAATCAGGGACAGAAAAGTGCCCGATGGTGCAACTGTAGCACTGCAAGGCTTCGGGAATGTAGGTAGGATTGCTGCCCGACTCCTAAGTAAAGAAGGTTATAAAATTGTAGGCGTTGCCGATCTTTCCGGTGGAGTTTATGACTCGAAGGGTCTGGATATTGAAAAACTTGAAGCCTACGTCGATGAGCATCGAGGCGTCGGAGGATTCCCCGGTGAGCGAACCATCGATAAGGATGAAGTTTTGGAATTGGACGTGGATATCCTTATGCCTTCCGCAGTTCAAAGCGTGATAAACGAAAGCAATGCAAAAAATATAAAGGCTAAAATGATCGTGGAATGTGCCAATGGTCCGATAACGCCTGATGCAGAGAAAGTATTGGAGGAGCAAAACATTCATGTAATACCGGATGTACTGGCCAATAGCGGAAGTGCCATCGTCTGTTCCTTTGAACGAACCCAGGGCTTAACCGATGATTATTGGGATTTGGATAGAGTTAATGCGAAGCTGAAAGATCAAATTACCAAAGCTTACCGGGAAACCATGGAAACTGCGGAGGGAAAAAATACCTCGATGCGAAATGCTGCATGGATAAACGCCTTGCAAAAAGTGCAAAAAGCGATGAAAGCCCGGGGCTGGGTATAAAACTGAAAAGGTTTTCTGAATAAGAGAACCTTTTTCCAAACCCATTTCTTTGGTACAATAGGACATAACCAATAAAAACCAGGTTGTTGAAAGTAAAGGAAGGGTGAAGGAAATGGATCAGAAATCACAACATGCTCCCAGATATCCGGTACAGACTATTGATAAAGCGCTGGAAGTTATAGAAATTCTGTCAAAAGACGGTTATCAGGAAGGCTTGGGAGTAAGTGAGCTTAGCACAACCTTAAATATCGGAAAAAGCACGGTGCATCGAATCGTCGATACCTTAACGGCAAGAAACTATATTGAACAGTGTCCGGAGACAAAAAAATATCGATTGGGTTGGCGCCTCTTTGAAATTGGCAATATTATCCCTCAACAACGAAACTTATATAACTTTGATGTTTCCATTCTTCAGGAATTATGCAATAGATATCAGGAAACGGTAAACCTGGGCGTTCGAGTGGATGATAGTGTCGTAACCATCTCAAAGGTCACCGCAAAGGGATCCCTGATTGCAAATCTGCAAATCGGTGCAAGAGAATCCCTGCATGCAACCGCCATGGGAAAAGCCCTGATTTCCGAGATGACCAGGGAAGAAGTGGTAAAAATATTTGGGGAGCGGAAGCTGGAAGTTTATACAAACTCAACGATTACCGACATGGATGAATTAATGGAAGAACTCAGGAAAATAAGAAAACAGGGATTCAGTGTGGATGATGAGGAGTTTTCTGCGGGACTGACCTGTATAGCAATGCCGGTGAGGGATTTTAATAATGAAATTGTGGCAGCCATTAGCGTCAGTGGAGCCAGTATCCGACAGACCTACAGTAAAATTGAAGAAATTAAAGTGGGACTGAAGGAAGCAACGGATAAACTTTCCTATTTTCTTGGATGGCAGGGTGAAGTCAAGGAAATGGCCGAAGGGAAATAGAAACAATAAGGAGGTGGTCAGCCGAGTGGATTGGATAAAGCAACAGACCAGAGAACTACAGGAAGAACTGATTGACCTGCGACGGGATTTTCATAAACATCCGGAACTCGGATTCGAAGAGCAGCGCAGTGCGGGTATTGTCGAGCAGTATCTTCAAAATTTAGGGCTGAAGACAAGAAGGATTGCAAAAACCGGTATAGTGGCAATGATTGAAGGGAACTCCGAGGGGCCTGTGATCATGCTCCGGGCCGATATGGACGCCCTGCCGATACAAGAAGAAAATGATGTGGAATATGCATCCGAAAATCCCGGAGTCATGCATGCCTGCGGACACGATGCCCATATGACCATGTTACTGGGAGCAGCAAAGATCCTGTCTCAGATAAAGGACCCGTTAAAAGGCAGGATTAAACTGGTATTCCAGCCGGATGAAGAAAATGCCGGAGCCCTTCCGATGATTAAAGAAGGGGTTTTGGAGAATCCCAAGGTGGACGGAGCCTTAGGAATTCATATTTGGACACCCCTGCCCTCGGGTACCATCGGAATCTCACCGGGGGGCGTGATGTCGGGACTGGATGTTTTTCAAATGAAGATCAGGGGATATGGTGGACACTCCGGTTATCCGGAGACGGCCATTGACCCGATTATCGCCGCATCGGATATCGTAGTAAGTGCACAGCGGATTCAAACGCGAGAACTCAGCAGCATGAAGCCGATGACCCTGGTGTTTGGAAAAATCAATGGGGGGACCAAGGCGAATATTATTCCCGATGAAGTGACGATGGAAGGTTCAATCCGGACACTTTATGATGATTCTGAGGATCCACCGATTGAAAGGCTAAAGACTTTGGCGGAGAATGTTGCCCGAGTTCATCACTGTGAATGCGAGGTGACCTGGGTCCGGGAAAATATCCCGCTGATCAATGATCCGAAACTGGTCGATGAAATCCTTCCGGTGGCCAGGGAAGTAGCAGAAGAGGAAGGCAAGGTAATTGACTACCGGACCATGGCCAGTGAAGATTTTTCAGAATTCACCGCAAGAATTCCCGGGGTATTTCTTTTCCTCGGAACGGGAAATGAATCGAAGAAAACCCATTTTCCCCATCACA
>JBEPWR010000229.1:0-3141 GCA_041642335.1 Eubacteriales bacterium | reverse complement strand
TCCCACTAAGGCAACGGACTTTCCTTTTTCAATGGTAAAACTCAGATCATTGATCACCGGAATCGGCTGCTGTTTTTCATAGGAGAAAGAGACCTCCCGAAATTCGATATAGCCGGGATTTTGTGTTTCCCTTGGATTTTGACTTAAGCTAACGGACCCGTTTACGACAGACGGCTCCTTTTTCTCATCGATGATTTCAAACACCCGGTCCAGGGAAGCTCTGGCGCTTTGCAGGGATTGATTGAACTGGGGCAGGAAATTGAGCACCGAGTTGATGGAACCCTGAAGATTCGTAAAGGCCACCACCACACCGATACTCATCCATCCCAGCGTGATAAAGAGCAGTCCGAAGAAGATGATAAACAGAAAACTGCTGGTAAAGGCCAGATTGCTGAGCACCCTGAGCTTTGCCTGTTGACGGCTCCGTTCATAGGCCTTTTGGTATACGCCTTCGTTGACTTCCTCCATTTTCTCCTTCAGATGATTCGCTAGATTGTAGGACTTCATCACCTGAAAGCCCTGGAAAATATCCGTCAGGTTCTGGGTGAATTGTGATCTTCTAGCCTGGACGGCGTCGCTGATTTTTTTCATTTTCCTTGCGGATCCCTGATTCAGCTTGAAGATGACCAGCGTGAAAATGATAAATACAATGGCCAGACGATACTCCAATACCACCATATAGATAAATGCGGCGGATCCCAGAATGATGAGATTGGCAAAGTTTAAAAACCCTTCCTTCAAAAAGGTCTCAATTTCCGATAAATCGTTGGTCAGTCTTGAAATCGTATCACCGGAGTGCCGGCTTTTATGATACCGGTAGGGAAGTTCCAGGGTCCGCTCGAAGGTTTCTCCCCGCAGTTTTCCCATCAGTACCGCAATGTTTTTTCGTCCGAAGTAGGCAAAAATCGGCGTGGTAATAAAGAGCAGCACCACCGTAATTCCGGAGATGATCACCACGCGGTAGATCAGCCCAAACTCCCCTTCTGCGGCGTAATCAAACACGTACATCAACAGGGTGGCCAGGGTCAGATTCACCAATGCATTTCCAAGACCCAGAAAGATAAAGGGCAGGGTGAAGGTAAAAACTTTTCTTTTGCTGCCGAAGATTCGTAAGATCTGCTCCTTCATTTATATCGCCTCCCCTTGTTCGTTTTCCATCTGCTTTTGATACAGACTTCGGTAGTATCCGTTGTTTCGGATTAAGGTGTTGTGCGTCCCTGTTCCTACGATCTCCCCATCCCGCATGACTACAATCTCATCGGCGTCTTTAATCGTGGATAACCGGTGAGCAATAATGATTGCGGTTTTTCCTTTCAGCTCCTTTTCCAGCGCCTTTTGAATCAGGCTTTCCGATTCATTATCCAGGGCCGAGGTGGCCTCATCCAGGAGTACGATGTTGCTGTCCTTTAGAAAGGCTCTTGCTAAGGAGATCCGCTGTTTTTGTCCGCCGGATACCCGGTCTCCGAGCTCGCCGACTGCGGTTTCATATCCCTGATCCAGGTTTTGGATAAACTGATGGGCGTAGGCTTTTTTTGCCGCATTTACGATGCTCTCTTTTTCTGCCTCGGGCTTTCCGTAGCGAATGTTTTCCTCCACATCCCCCGGAAACAGATAGACCTCCTGGGGTACAAAGGCGATATTTTGGCGAAGGGCCTGTAAGTCCCAGTCGGAAAGCTCCTTTCCGCCGATTTTTATCTGTCCCTCGCCTACCGAGTAAAAACCTAACAACAGCTTACTAAGGGTTGTCTTTCCGCTTCCGCTTTCCCCGACTAAGGCGATCTGCTGATTTCCTTTAATACGGAGATTGATATTTTTCAGTGACGGCTCCGTTGCTCCGGGATAGGTAAAGCTGAGATTTTCAATTGCTATCACGTCCCGGTCCGATACCGGATTATCCCGAAGATGCTGATCAAAGACCAACACCTTTCCGCCGGTTCGCTCCTCCGCTAAACTCATCACACTCTTTACCCGGTGATAGGCCGCCAGATCTCCCTTTCCGTTTCCGATCAGCATGGGCATTTGTGATAATGGAAATGATAAATAGTTCAGTAAATTGGTAAAGGCAATCAGACCTCCCAGGGTCAGATCCCCGATACTGATAAAATATGCGCCGAAGCCGAAGGTGATAAAAAACGGAAGAATGGACACAATTCCCGACAAGGAGTTAATAAAGGCTTTGCTTCTTGCCACTTCCGTATCCTTTTTTACGCTGTTTTCCACTTCCGGTGTGTATTTTTTCATTAACCGATCCTGCAGATGAAAGGCTTTTACCACTTCAATGCCTTTGATATATTCGGTATTCATGGTATTGATCTTTCCCATGGCTTCGCTGTACTCCGTCGTTTTTTTGCCGATGGGTTTTCCGATAATGTTTGAGACGACCAGAATAACCGGGATCATTGCCACGGAAATCAGGGTTAGCATCCAATTAAGATACAAAAGGTATGCCATGGATAAGACCGCGGTAAGTGGTACGAAGATAAAATTGTGCACCCGCTCCTTGGTAAAGGTCTGAATTTTACTTAAGTCATTGGTCAGCTTCGAGATAAAATCTCCCGAATGGGCCTTTTCCACTTCTTCCACAGAAGTATCCATCAGCTTGTCCGTCGATTTTTTCCGAAGGTACTTCAGATTTTTTTCCGAATACTTCTCTGATGCCAGGGTCCGAACGTAAATCAGCACCAAGTCCACGGCAAAGATCAGGACCATTATTCCCAGCATCCCCATACTAAGGTCATTCTCCTGAACCAGGGCGTCCATTAAAATCCGCAAATAATCCGCAATGACAATTTGAATTAACGAAAGCCCAACCGTTGCCGCCAGCACACCGCCTAGCAGCCCTTTATAGGGTAAATCCTTGATCATCTGGTAAAGATCCTTTAAAAATGGTTTTTCTTTGGCTTTCTTTTCTTTTCCCATGACTTCGCCTCCTAGAATGATTATTCGTTGAATGTATACCTATATTCTATAAGACTTTCGCCGGCGCAGGAACCCTCCAGGGAACCCTATTTCCTAGGCCTCGGGACAGGTTTTCCCTCCGTCGGGAGGATGAGCAGACAAAAAAGACAAGGGGACAGGGACCTGTCTGATATTTTTTATCAGACAGGTCCCTGTCCCCGTGTCTTTTTATTTTCTTTTTTA
>JBEPWR010000228.1:0-3150 GCA_041642335.1 Eubacteriales bacterium | reverse complement strand
CTGCTGCAGCTCATTGTTAAAGAATAAATAGCCCCTCTTGCTGTGGTGATTCTTCGCTTCATACATGGTCATATCACCATACTTCATCAGATCCTCCCGATTGTCGGCGTCCTGGGGATAGCGGGCAATTCCGATGCTGATTCCCACATGAAAGACATAAGGGGGGATTTCAATGGGTTTTTCCACAGTATTGATGATTTCTTTCGCAATCTTTTCAAGCTCCTCCTTTGAATCGACCTTTGGCAACACTACCGCAAACTCATCGCCCCCGATTCTAAAAAGGCCTTCCTCCTTCCGGCAGTTCGAAAGGAGCTGTTGACTGATATGGGTTAGTACCTGGTCCCCGATTTCATGGCCATGGGCATCATTGATGAACTTAAACCGATCCAGATCCATATAAAATAAGGCAAAGGGCTCCCCTTCTTCATCGGTCAGGTGATCTATATAATCCACAAAACTCCGCCGGTTTCTAAGCCCCGTTAATTTGTCCCGATAGGAATACTCCTCCAGCACGGCTTTTGCCTGTTGCAGATCCCGGGTTTTTTCTTCGACCTGCTTTTCCAGATGGGTATTGGCTTCCTGTTCCTTCCGTAGGAGGTAGGCATTTTTTATGGACAATTGTATGTAAGAGGAAAAAAACTTATGGAGTATCAGTATCAGGGATAAGCCAAGAAATACGTAAAACTCCAAGACCTGCAGGATCCAGAGTACCGCCAGGCCCCCAATGAAATACTTCACCTCTGCAATCCTGCCGTAGTTTTCGGGGAAAGAATACTCCGCCAAAATCCGATCCTTTTCTTTGGGTTTTTGATAAAGGGCCGCCAGGGAAAATCCCAACAATGGAAGAAAATACAGGATATCCACAAGGGAATTTTGTGTATAGCTTCCATTGAAGAGTTGATAACTGTATAAGAAATTGCTGCCGCTGAAAATCAGAATTCCTGCAAAAATAAATAACACACCCATATCCTCTCTTTTATTCCGGGTGGATACATGAAGAATAATCATCCCTGCGATAATAAAGACATCCATCAAATGGTATATTCCCATGATTACCAGGGTATTCCTTTCCATCGAGGAAGTTTCAAGCATACCACTGACCAGATTCCAAATCAGTACCAAAACCATGCTGAAAACCACCAGGGCGTCCAGCATAAGCTGATAGCGGTTCCATTTTTCCAGATGCTGATAATACAGGACCAGGACCATGGCCACCAGCAAAAAGCTGGGGATCAGATATAACACCCAAATCAGCTCCGAGGTTAAGGGATCCATGGAAAAGACATGCTCTGCGACAAACCAGGAGACATCCGCAATTCCCCAGGTTAGCGCAAAGTAAAACAGCCACAGATAGACGCTGTCGCTTCGCTTTTTCTGTCCGGAATAGATGATGCAGGCGGAGAGGAAGGCAAAAATCGGCGCAACCCCATTTGCCGTCAGATGCTGTTTCCCCACTGCAGCGATCATATAGATTGCAAGAAGTGAAAACAGAAGACCGATTTTCATGACTTTACGGTATTCTGTGTTTACCCTGTTTTCTGTGTTCCCAGTGATCTCTCCCATCTGCTCACCTCCGTCCTTTCATAAATCTTACTAACTATTTCCGCTGCACATATTACAGCATTTTTTCCATCACCGTAATATCCACCCATTTTCCATCGATTTTACCCTGATTTTTATAGGTTCCCACAATGGTAAAGCCCGCTTTCTGATACAGCCTTTTGGCGGTTTCATTGTGGTCCGGCGTACTAAGCACCAGTTTATAAAACCCTTCTTCCTTTGCGGCTTTTTCCAGCTCCCTGAGCAGGGTTCTTCCGATGCCCTGTTCCCGGTAACTTCGTTTGATATAGATGGAAAAGTCCGCTACCCCGTCATAACAGGTCCTGGGATTAAAGACATTCAGGGTTGCAAAGCCCACTACCCGGTCATCTTCATTTTTTGCCACCAGAGTTTTAAAGCGGGGAGCCTTTGCTGCCAACCACTGCTCCACCTGATCCGGAGTCTTCGGATGCACTTCCAGGGTCGCCCGGCGATCCTCGATGCCTTCGTTGTAGATTTTTGTTATCCGTTTAATATCTTCGGATTTGTATTCTTCGATCGTAATTTTCATTGTTTGCCTCATTTCTTTTTTAACTTTCCTTAACTAAGCTTTATCTTTTGTTCTTTTCTTTGCTCTTTCCTTCGTTATTTTCTTTGTTTATTTTATCTATTATAATCCTTCTCACGATATTTTTCCAGTATTCTATAGGATTTATGAATTGTAGGTCCTCAAAAAAGAGAAAAACCCCGGGTTTCCTAAAAATCCGGAAACCCGAGGCTCTAGTAAAAAAATCTATTCCCATTCCACCGTAGCCGGTGGCTTTGAGGTAATATCATAGACAATTCGGTTAACATCCTCCACTTCGTTGACAATCCGTCGGGACATTCGATCCAGCACTTCATGAGGGATTTTCGCCCAGTCCGCAGTCATTGCATCGGAGCTGGTAATGGCCCGGATGCCGACGGTATGGGCATAGGTCCGCTCATCCCCCATAACGCCCACACTTTGAATTCCCGGAAGCACGGCAAAATATTGCCAGATATCCCGGTCCAGTCCCGCTTTTTTAATTTCCTCCCGAACAATATGGTCCGCTTCCCGAACAATATGCAGCTTCTCTTCGGTGATCTCTCCCAACACCCGTACTGCAAGACCCGGGCCGGGGAAAGGCTGCCGCCAGACGATTTCATCGGGCAGTCCGAGTTCTTCGCCCACATTTCGTACTTCATCCTTAAAAAGGTACTTAAAGGGCTCGATCAGGCCGAAGGTCATATCCTTTGGAAGGCCTCCCACATTGTGGTGGGATTTGATCGTGGAGGCGGTGTCGGTGCCGCTCTCAATAATATCTGGATACAGGGTTCCCTGTACGAGATAATCGATTTCTCCGATTTTTTTCGCTTCCTCCTGGAAGAGATAGATAAATTCATTGCCGATAATCTTTCGTTTCTTCTCGGGATCCGAGACCCCTTTCAGCTTACCCAGGAACCGGTCCCTGGCATTGACCCGGATAAAGTTCATTTTGAACTGGTCCTTAAAGATCTTTTCCACCCAGTCCCCTTCATCCTTTCGAAGCAGGCCGTGGTCCACAAATACGCAGGTTAAATCGTCACCAA
>JBEPWR010000227.1:0-3162 GCA_041642335.1 Eubacteriales bacterium | reverse complement strand
CCGTCATCGGTTTTAGCCTGATTCATCAATTGCTTAAAGCCGCCGACGTAGGTGGTGTTAGAGATTAGAAAAAACAACACTTCTTTCTCTTCAGTTTTCCCATCAATTGTGTATTTTATTTGAACCGGCTTGAAAATTTGACTTGGAAAATCCCTGGCACCTTCAAAAAGATATGCCATTCTTCCTAAAATCGTTTTCTTATCACTACTGACACGATGAGCAACTTCCGTGATCTTTCCTCCAGCCACCACATTTATAAAATAGCGATCATTGGCTTTTCCAACGTCCACCTGCTTTTCTGCCTGATTTTGAATCATTTGATAAAAATTTTGAACTTTTGTGGAAATATTAAAATAGCTTGCAAAATCATTCGCGGTTCCGGTTGGATAGATTGCTAGTGGAACTCTTCTTTCTGACTTCATCATTCCGTTTATCACTTCGTTTAAGGTCCCGTCTCCGCCGACAGAAACAATTAAGTCTGTGGTTGCTTTGCAACTGTTCATTGCAAATTTCTCTGCATCATATTTCTTCTCTGTATAAAATATTTCCACCATAGCTCCATCTTTTTCCAGCATTCTTTTTATTTCTTTAATATTATCTTGAAAACGTTGTTTTCCTGAGCTGGGATTTAAAATAATATCGATGTTTTGATACATAGGTTTTCCCCCTTTCTCTAAATCTATGATACCATAGCCCTAACGGTTTAGGAACAGGAAAAATGAAAGAGTTCTGCTCTTGCATCCTGTTACATTCTATTATACAATAAAAATTATTTAGTGAGACAAAATAACCAAGGGGGAGTGACAACTTTGATCTCAAACTTCAGGACATTAAAGTACTTTTTTATCGATCATAAATGGGCCTACGTATTGGGGGTTGTATGGCTTATTTTTGTTGATCTTTTACAACTGCTGGTACCGGAGATCCTTCGTTCCTTTACTGATGAACTTCAAGCAGATCTGATCGGGAGCTCGGAGATTTTACGATACGGATTCTACCTTTTATTAATCGGTTTTTTGCTGGCCTTTTTCCGATTTTTGTGGAGGATTTTTATCATTGGAACCTCGAAAAAATTGGAATTTGAACTTCGTAACAAACTGTTTTCTCATCTATTGAAACTTTCTACAAACTATTTTAACAAAAGTAAAACCGGTGATCTCATGGCCCACGCGACAAACGATATTAATGCTGTTCGAATGGCCCTCGGCCCGGGAATCGTCATGGTAGTGGATGCAGTATTTATTACAGTTATTGCTACGTTTATGATGTTTTTCACCACCGACGTACGTCTTACCCTGCTTGCTTTATTCCCTCTGCCTTTTCTTGCATTAGCCTCGGGACGATTCGGCAAAACCATCAATACCCGTTTTCGCATGGTTCAGGAATCTTTTTCTTCCCTTACAGAAACTGTTCAGGAAAATCTATCGGGCATTCGGGTGGTAAAGACCTTTGTTCAGGAAAATAAGGAAATTGAGAAGTTTGCAGGGAAAAATCAAAATGTTTTTAATAAACAGATGCATCTGATCAAAATCTTCGGGGTATTTCAGCCCTTAATTATGGCTATCTCTTCTCTCAGTTATTTAATCGTGATTGTCTACGGAGGAACTCTGGTCATTAACCGAACCATTTCCTTAGGGGACTTTATTGCTTTCAACTCCTACTTAGCATTACTGATATGGCCGATGATGGCCGCCGGATGGGTGGTAAACATCCTGCAACGGGGCTCCGCTTCCATGGCTCGGATTAATAAAATCTTGGATGTGGAGCCGGAAATTGTCGACCGGGAAGATGCTGTAGAGATTAAGGATCCCAAAGGCGCCATTCGCTTTGATAATGTATCTTTTAAGTTTCCGGATACTGAAGAATACGCGCTGAAAAATTTCAATCTGGATGTGCCTGCCGGGAGTACCATCGGAGTCATTGGCCGTACCGGAAGTGGAAAAAGCACGGTAGCCAGTCTCCTTTTACACCTTTTTGAAGTCCAGGAAGGCGAGATTCGATTGGATGGTATCCCTATTGAAAAAATTAAAATTAAATCCCTTCGGGACAATATCGGTTATGTGGATCAGGACAGTTTCTTATTCTCCACTACCATTGCCGATAATATTGCTTTCGGAGTGGACGAGGCTTCTCAACAGGAAGTGGAACGGGTTACGAAAATTGCCCAGGTCCACGAGAATATATTAGACTTCCCTGAAGGATATCAGACCTTTGTGGGCGAACGGGGTGTTACCCTGTCAGGAGGACAGAAGCAACGAATTTCCATTGCCCGGGCACTTATTAAAGATCCGCAAGTTCTGATCCTGGATGACTCTCTTTCTGCGGTGGATACGGACACAGAGGAAAAAATTCTTTCTCATCTCCAAGAAGAAATGGAGCAAAAAACCAGTATTTTGATTGCCCACCGAATCTCTACCATTAAAGACTGCGACAAAATTGTAGTACTGGATGAGGGCGAAATTCTGGAAGAAGGGACTCACGAGCAACTTCTTAAAAATAAAGGTCTCTATTTCGAACTTTACGAAAAACAATTACTCGAAGAAGAAATTACAAAAGAAGACTAAGGAGGTGTAAACATGAGCAATTATCATCAGGAAGAAACCCTAGGAAAGGCCTACGACTCGAAATTAATGGCACGACTGCTTCGTTATGCGAAGCCCTACTGGAAAATTATTGCGATTTGCATTGTATTGTTGATATTTATTGCCGGTGTGGAACTTGCAAGACCCTACTTTATTCAAGTGGCCATTGATGAGCATATCAATGTTTACGACCGTCCTTTATATGTATACGATGAACAAGTAGCGGAAGATGCCATTGTCTATGAAGGAAAGTTTTATTATATTGAAGAACCTCCGGAAGAGGCGGATTCTTTAGCACAACTGGTTCGAATCAAGGGCGAAGTTTTTCTAATGCAGGAGTTCTTGGGCGATGTGGATGTGCCAGGGACTTTCGAAGAGACCAACGGCGAAACTTTAGTGTTTGAAGATCGCGAAATTCCTGCAAGTTCTTTAAGCGATGAAGCAATTCAGGATTTCCGGGCCGAGGATATTGATAACCTCTGGCGTATTGGATGGATCTTCCTGGCGCTTATTATCAGTGCTTTTATAATGAACTATATTCAAGTATATGCTCTACACTATGCCAGCAATAAAATTATTT
>JBEPWR010000226.1:0-3171 GCA_041642335.1 Eubacteriales bacterium | reverse complement strand
CCGCGGACTATTTTAAACATGACTTCGGAACCGGTTTCCGTGATCAAAAAGATCGTGTTGACCCCTTGCTGTATTTCGGCATTGGCGGTTTCCCGAAGAAAAGCAAGTCCCACACCAAAGATGATGGCAAAGACCAGTACCTGAAGAATTTCCGCTTCTGCCATGGCACTGAAGACATTACGGGGTACAAGGTTTAAAAAAACCTCGATCATGCCCGGTGCTTCCGAAGCGTCCATTGTAAAATCTCCGGGCAGGGTAATTCCCGTACCGGGATCAAAGAGATTGGCCATAATAAGGCCGATAACAATGGCCACGGCCGTGGTCAAGATGTACAGGAATAAGGTTTGGCCGCCGACCCTACCTAATTGAGTGGGAGTCAGTTTTTTCATTGCCGTAATGAGTGTGAAAATAACAATCGGGATGACAACCATTTGCAGTAGTCTTAAGAATAAGGTTCCCAGAGGCTCAATCACGGTGATCGGTTCCCCGACAATCAGGCCGACAATGATTCCCAAAACAAAGGCAATTCCCATTCTTTGAATAAAAGGTATTGAAAAATAACGATGTAAAAAACCTGCTTGCTTTGCCATAGATATCCTCCTTTGAAAAATATTTCGAATATTCACATTAATCATACCAAAAATTATACAAAGGTTCAATAAATAATGGACTTTTATATTGAGAAAATTTCATGCTATAATCAAGATACGAGGATTAGAAGGAGGAGGGGCGAAATGTTTTACTATCCGATTGATGAAGACATCAAATTGACATTGCTGGAACTTAAAGATGCGCCAAAACTATATCGTCTGATACAGGAAAATCGAGAACATCTGAAAGCTTGGCTGGGTTGGCTGGACAGTGTGAACAGTCTACAGGATACCAAACATTATATTAAGGTGGTACAGAGCAAAATGGTGGAAGGCCATGGGTTTCAGAGCAGTATATGGGTAAGAGATGAATTGGCGGGGCAAATCGGATTTCATAATTACAGTAGGCAGAATCGCTCGGTATCCATCGGATACTGGTTAGGTAAAAAACATGAAAAGAAAGGTCTGGCTATTCGAGCCACTAAGGCATTTATGGAATATGCCTTCAATCAATGGGATATCCACCGAATTGAAATCCGCTGCGCCAGGGGGAATTATCGAAGTCAACAGATACCGGAGAGATTAGGCTTTCGAAAGGAAGGTATACAGCGGGAAGTAGAATGGCTGTATGATCACTACGTGGATCATCAGGTATATGGCATGTTACAGCGGGACTGGCAAGAGAAAAAGATCCACAGGATGGAGTGACTTATATGAAGATTCTTTATATGGAACGGGAAAGCGGGGAAATTAAAGAAGAAAAGGTTCCCGGTAAAATCTTTCTTCAATGGATTTATGGCAATCGTTTAGGCAAGCTTACCCTATGGGCCCTGGTTAAACGAAAGGTATTCTCCAAGCTTTATGGAAAAATCCAGGACTGCTCCTTAAGCAAAAGAAAAATTAGCGCTTTTGTAGAGGAACAGGGGATTAATATGAAGGACGCAAAACGGGAAAATCCGGAGGAGTATCATAGTTTTAATGATTTTTTCATACGGGAATTAAAAGAAGAGGCGAGACCGGTGGATCCGAAGAAAGAACATCTGGCTTCCCCGGCGGATGGAAAGCTGCTGGCCTATGAAAACCTAGATATTGACCAGGTGGTGCAGGTAAAGGGACTGAACTATTCTTTAGGGGAATTAATAGGGGATCAAAAACTGGCAGAAGCTTTTCAGGGAGGGAGTAAAATTATTATCCGACTGGCTCCCGGAGATTATCACCGGTTCCATTTTCCTGACAGCGGAGTGGTGGGGGAACGCAGAAAGATTAAAGGAAGTTATAATTCGGTAAATCCATTGGCCTTGGAAAAAGTAGTAAGGCTTTATGTACAAAACAAACGGGAAATCACAGATTTTTATTCTGATCACTTTGGAGAAATTCTATACGCCGAAATCGGAGCAACCTGCGTAGGAACCATTATCCAGACGGCCTCAAAAAATCAACGGGTGAAAAAAGGCGAGGAAAAAGGCTATTTTGCCTTTGGCGGCTCCACAGTCATTCTCTTTTTTAAAAAGGGAAAGATCAAAATTCATCAGGATCTGGTGGAAAATACCGAGCAGGGAATGGAGACAAAGGTCTATATGGGAGAAGCCATCGGAAAAAAGTTGACAGATGAAATAACAACAGCGGAAGGTAGACCTCCTGAGCATTAAAAAAGACGAAGAACCCTTAATCCCTTAAGGAAATCTTCGTCTTTTTTTAAAATTCATAGGATTCGAGGGAACGCGGAAAAGCGTTTCCTGTATCTTAGTTTTCGGTATTAAAGGTTGTGAACATATCGGTTCGGGCTTTACAGATCGGACAGTCATCCTCTAGGGCACCGGTTAAGGTGTAACCACAGACGTCACAAACATGAACCGTGTTTTGATCAAAATCTTTATTGGAATCTACCGCTTCTTTGGCTTTTCCGAAAAGTTCGGAATGGGTTTTCTCCGCTTCAAGGGCAAACTCAAAGGACCGAACGCTTCCCTTTTCCTCCTGCATATTGGCAACGGAAATAAAGGCGGGATACATTTGCTCCACTTCATGGTTTTCTCCGTTAATGGCTCCCTGAAGGTTTTCGGACGTGTTGGTTAGACCAAATTCTGCTCCTGCAGTTGCTGAAGCGCCTCCGACTTCCTTCCGAAGCTCTCTGAAATGATTCCCTGCATGGATCTGTTCGGCGTAAGCTACCGCGTTAAAAAGGTTTTCCACATTGGGATAGCCTTCTTTTTTAGCGGCCTTTCCCCAGTAAATATAACGCATGTGAGCCATAGACTCTCCGCCAAAGGCAGATTTAAGATTATCAGCTGTCATTGGATTCATAATACATCTCTCCTTATAGTAATTTATTTGTATACAATTTCGCACACAAAAGTCTTATACCCACTCCTCAAAAGCCTAATCAAAAAACATTGGTGAATTAGGCAGGGGTGGATTAAAATTATATCATAGAATCTCTTGTAGTCAAAGCAAGGGAAAACCGATATAATATTAATTTATATAGAGAAAAAATTAAAAGCAGAACCGAAAAAACCTCAGGAGGTAAATTAAGCAACAAAGAAGGGCGGCGTGGGATGAAGAAAAAGAAGAAGTTTAATCATAA
>JBEPWR010000225.1:0-3214 GCA_041642335.1 Eubacteriales bacterium | reverse complement strand
GCTGAGAAAACGAAAAATCTCCCGCATTTCGGGAGATTTTTTAATAGGCAGATTTTTTTTTACTTGATCTTCTTTAAGAGGTACAGTAGATAGGGTGCACCGATTAAGGCTACCACCAGTCCCGAGGGAATTTCCTTCGGGGCAATGATTACGCGGCCGATGAAGTCCGCCAGGTTTAACAGCAGTCCGCCGATCATGGCGCTGATAACCATTAAGGGTAAATGGAAGTACCCTACCAGACGCCGGGCAATATGGGGCGCGAGCAGTCCGATAAAGCCGATGGTTCCAACCAGGGATACCGCCGAGGCGGCCAGAGCTACCCCGGTAACCAGGGCCCAGGCCCGGGTCTTGGAGACTTTCAGGCCGTGACTGGTGGCGATCTCATCCCCGAAGGCCAGAGAATTCAGCGAACGGGTAAAGTACACAGCCGGCGGTACAAATAGGATAAATAAGATCAAGGCAAGATACAAATCATCCCAGCCTTTCGCATAGGTGCTTCCCGATAACCATACCAGAGCCGCCGCCACCACCAGTTGGGATTTTACCACCAGAATCTGAATCAATGCGGAGCCGAAGGCCGAGACGGAAATTCCGATCAGGGCTACCAGAATCGGTTGAAATCCGGTTTTCCAGGAAGTGACAAAGATAATTCCCATCGCAATGAGCGCTCCGAATACGGCACCGATCGGCATCCAGGTTACGGGAAAGTCCGGAAACAGCACCAGTAAAATCATCGCGCCGGCCCCGGCCATTGAGGTGATTCCCAGCACACTGGCATCGGCCAGGGGGTTTCGAAGGACCCCCTGCAGTAGCACCCCGCTGATTGCCAGCATGGCCCCAACCACAAAGGTAATCAGCACCCGGGGAACCCGGAAATTCCAGACCGCCATCGAGGTCCAATCCGTAACCGGAGTCCAGTCCGATCCGTTATAGGAAAGAGATAGAAACGCCGCCCCTGCAATCAGGAGAAGCAGCAGGGTCATCAGGCCCCGAAGAGGCAGCGGCTTTTTCGCTCCCCCGAGACTTCGTTCTCCCCGCTTTTGGGTTTTGGCCGTACGATAGGCCAGAAACATCAGCCAGGGTCCACCGATCAGCGCGGTCATCGCACCGACGGGAATTTCCTGGGTCGGCTGAATCCATCGGGCCACCACATCCGCTGCAATCAGCAGAAAACTTCCCCATAAAAAGGAATGGGCAATCAGGGCTCTGTGCCCTTTAATTCCGATCAGCCGTACGATATGAGGCGCCATCAGACCGATAAAGCCGATGGCTCCGACCACACTGACGGTTACCGCGGATAAGACAATCGCCAGCGTCCAGGCAAGAAGTTTAATTCTTCCGACAGACTGTCCCAGGGAGGTTGCCAGTTCCTCCCCCAACGAAAAGATGTCCAGGGCTTTTCCCGAGGCAATCGCCAGGATCAGGGCAGTCAGAACCAGCGGAAAGGCAAACTGCACCCCGGACCAGTCCAGCTGGGCCAGCGTACCGGATCCCCATAAAAACAGGCCGCCGGTTTCATTTTCATATAAGAGCTGGAGTGCTCCGGTAATGGATGAAAACAAGAGGGAAATAATCATCCCCGTCAGGGCTACCCGAACGGGATTAAGCTCCCGTCCCGAAAGACTCAGAACCAGCAGCGTTGACAGTACCGCTCCGAGTACCGCAATGATAAATGGGAAATCCCCTAAAAAACCGGGAAAAAACACAGTCGAGACCACAACCGCAAAAAACGCCCCGGCGTTGATTCCCAGGGTACTTACAGAAGCCAGGGGATTGTGGGTTAAGGTCTGAAGAATGACCCCGGCCACAGCCAGGGCGCCTCCGGCAATAATCCCAATAGCCAGTCTCGGCAGCCGAAACCCGAGTACGATATCCTGTACCCGTCCTTTCGACCACATCTCTGTTAACAGCTGTGATACTTCATACTCCGCCTGCCCTTGCGTTAGATGGACCAGACTAACGATAAAAAGCAGCAAAAAGCCGCTGCCAAAGGAGATCAGCGACTTCTTACGTAAGGGATCCATGCTTAGTTTTCCACCATGGAATCCACAATTCTCTCAACTACCACTTTTGCTGATAAGGGTCCACCAAACAGCCAGGCGTCACCGCCCAAGGGATACATCCGGTCCTCTTGCACAAAGCTTAGTCCATTCCAAACCGCATTATCCGCCAGCTGGTTCTCGTAAATATTATCATTTTCCTGAACCACATATAAATAGTTGGCATCTTCATACTTTGTCAGTGCTTCCACGTTTACGGTACTGAATCCGTAAACCTCCAAGGTTTCGGAAGTATGCACGTTATTCAGTCCGATTTTTTCAAGAATTACGGAAGCCAGGGAATTCGGGGTAAATACCCGGATCTGTGGTGCCTGATCCGCACTGAAGGCCTGGGTCAAAATCACATCTTTCGTTGTAAGATCCGCCTCATTTAATCGGCTTTCCGCTTCTTCATAGACGGTATCCAGCTCGGTCAGAACGTCTTCCGCCTCATCGGTTTTTCCTACGGCTTTTGCAATTTCTCTGAATGTGGATTCCATTTCATCGTACTGATTAAAGTCCTCGTCACTGGGATAGGGATCGAAAAATACGGTGGGCGCAATGGATTCCAGCTCGTCTTTAATTCCTTCGTGTCGAAATTTAATGGCAATGATCAGATCCGGCTCCTGCTCCGCAATTTTTTCCAGATTGGGCTCCTGTCGGGTTCCCACTTCCACGACACTCTCATCAAGTTCCTCTTCAATCTGTACCCAGCTGTTGTAGCCTTCAATATCGGTTAGCCCAGCGGGTTGAACGCCTACCGCCAGTAAATCCTCTGCATAGGTCCACTCCAGGGCAACCACATTTTCAGCAGGCTCTTCCAGTTCCACGTCTCCCAGAACTCCGGAAACCGTAATGGCCTCGGATTCTGCAGAACCTTCATCATTGTTTTCATTCTCATTATCTTCGTTCTCCTGATTTTCTTCGTTTTCAGCCGGTGCTTCTTCCTCCGGCTCCTCTGCGTCCTGTGCGCAGGCCATCAGCGTAAAACTTAATACTAGGATTGATAAAAACAGTATCAATTTCTTCATTAGTCATTGTTCCTCCTTGAGTTTTGTTGTATAATGATAGTAATTATCATTATCTTGTACCAGTATAAAAGAAAATGATTCTCAATGCAAGAACTTTTTACCCGAATATTATAATTAATTCATATGAGGAGTGTTTTTATGAGC
>JBEPWR010000224.1:0-3248 GCA_041642335.1 Eubacteriales bacterium | reverse complement strand
AGCCGTACTTAGACTCAGGGGTGGAGCCTCCTTAAACGAGAAGGTCGTCACCTGGCATCTCCTGGAGGATGTTTTTGGATGGGGAGCGGTGTTCATCGGCGGAATCCTTATGTACTTTTGGGACATTCCGATACTCGACCCGATCCTTTCCCTGGGAATAACCCTCTTTATTCTTTTTAATGTGATAAGAAATTTCAAAAAAACCCTTTCCGTGTTTTTACAGGCGGTTCCGGAAGGCATCAGCCTCGAAGAAATCAGGAAAAGCTTCCTGAGTATCGAGGGGGTGGTGGATCTCCACCATACCCATATCTGGTCTCTGGACAGTGAGCATCATGTTTTAAGTACTCATTTGGTGGTGGAGGAATCCGCCGGCCTGGAGGCTATAAAAAGGATCAAAACCCAGGCAAAAGAACGTATCGATGATTTAAACTTTGAACATGTAACCATTGAAATTGAAACCTTCAAGGAATACTGCGCTTTACGGGATCCCACCCATAGCCCGCAGGGGGACAGAACCTGTTGATTTCTCAAAGGCAGTTCTTTGCTTTTACTCAATACCGGACAATAAAAAAGCAACAAAATCCTGATCCGAAACCTTTCGTTGGTTCAGATGTTTTCTCTTTGCCATCTTTCTCATGGATTTCATGTTTTTCTTCTTTTTCATCGACTTCCTCGGCTCCATTTTCGGCATCATCGGAGATTTTTCCTTAATATAAGCAACCGGATTTCCGTGGAGATTTTTCATTACGCCTTCTTCAAACCATCCGATGTGTTCACCATTCCAGCCGTAAACTTTATCTTCGTATATATAAGATACAGCCCTGCCGTCCCATAGGAAAATATCCTGATTTTCCTCATTTTCAATATAGGCTCTGGGTTCTCCCTTTGCATCAAACAAAGTAACTCCCTGATCTAACATCTTATCCCTTCTTTTTTTAGATTTATCCTTTTCTTGCAAACTTCCCCTATTACCGCTTTTTACTATCCCTGAGCAGGGCTTCAATGGATTCCCGGGCTCGATTAAAAACTTTCCATGACTCATCCAAATTTGAAAGAATGATCAACCCGATTTCCTGCTCCGGCATTATCAGGATCATACTGCCAAAGCCCGGATCTCCGCCTAAATGATGAACGATTCTGTTTCCTGAAATTTCCTTTACAAACCAGCCAAGCCCATAACCGATTTCCTCATTTTGCTTGTTTTTTCCCGAGGCAAAGGCTTCCTCTCCATAGCGGCTACTTATTGCTCTCTTATACAAGGAAAGGTACCATTTTTCCAAATCCCGAAAGGAACAATGTATTCCCCCATCCCCGTAGGTCAACCACTCGATATCCTCCATGCGGTATCTGTTCTCGTCCAGTCTTTTATACCCAAATGCCCGGTTTGAAATCACTGATTCCTTTTGGTATAGCAAAGAATCCGTCATTCCTATGCTGTCAAATAACCGCTTGCTTAAAACCTCGCTGAAATTCTCTCCGGTAATTTTTTCAACAATCATGCTCAGTAAAATATAATTGGAATTACAATACTGAAATTTTTCCCCCGGAGGAAACATTAGGTTTTTCTGCTGTAACAGCAAGTCATAAACCTGTTCGTTCGTAATCCCCTCCGTACTTCGATTACATTCCTCATAATAAGCATAAGGGTCGACCAACCCCGAAGTTTGATGCAGTAACTGTTCAATGGTCAGTTGATCCCCGTAGGGAGGAAAATCTTTTAAATACTTTTTAACCGAATCCCTATACTGTAAAAGACCCTCTTCCTTAAGCATGAAAACGATTGCTGCGGTAAACTGTTTTGTCATTGAGGAAATAGGAAACACCGTATTAAAGTCCGCCGGAACCTTATGTTTTATGTCTGATAAACCTATTTTCCGTTGATAAACGGCTTTTCCTTTATCGTATAAACTCACAAGGGTGGCTGTTTTTTCCAATTCTAAGGAAGATAAGTGATCTTCCACTAGCGCAGTTATTTTACTAATCATCAAAGCATCCTCTCACGGTTATATTTGTTTTTTGCAGTGTCAACTTTCTGCTTATAGGATTTCTCTTGTCTAGTTTATTAATTCGATATGACTATCCAATAATCCTCCCTGAGATTGATTTCCTTAAAAAACCTTTATGATCTTTTCCAGTACGCAATTTCCTTAGACTTTGACTGACCGCCCCGTTTATAATCCTTATAATGTGTCTTTTGCCGTTTGATTTTCGCCTTGGAAACTTTTTTCTGAAGCTGAATTTGCTTTTGCCGATAGACCTTCTCCTCTGCCTTCAGCTTCAAATAACCTTCCCACCGGTCTTCGGAAAGTTCACCGGTTTCCAGCGCTTTCTGTACGGCGCACTGGGGCTCATTTTCATGCTTGCAATCCGTAAATTTGCATTCTTCCCCCAGTCTGCTTACATCTTCAAAGGCTTTATCCAGCCCGTCGTAGGTAAACAAACCGATTTCCCGCATCCCCGGTGTATCAATGTAGAGTGCACCGTTCTTTAGCGGAAACATCTGCCGATGGGTCGTCGTATGACGCCCACGCTGATCAAACTCCCGTACCTCCTGGGTTGCCATGATTTCTTTCCCCGTTAAAATATTCAGCAAAGTGGATTTCCCCACACCGGAACTGCCTAATACCATATAGGTCTTCCAAGGCTTGAGAACTGCCCAAAGGGCATCGATCCCTTTACTGCTGATCGCCGAAACCCCTTGGACATCGACTCCGGGAAAAGTTTCTTCCAGTTCCCGGACCTTGTCCTGCATTTCTTCTTCTGCTATCAGGTCCGCTTTGGTTAATACAATCATCGGAATCGATCCTGAATCCCAAACCATGGCAATGTATCGATCAAGTCTTGCGATATTAAAGTCTCCAACCAGGGATTGTACCAGGATGCAAAGATCCACATTCGCTCCCAGCAACTGCGCCTCGATACCGCCGGATTCCTGTCTTTGCAGGCAGCTGCGTCTCGGTAACACCCCTTGAATTATCGAGGGGCCGTAGGCATTGTATTCTATGACCACCCAATCACCAACTGTGGGATTCTTTGCCGCATAGAGGGATTCGAAGATCAGTTTCCCGGACACCTGGGCTTCCCGCTCACCGCTTTCTGTCTGGATTAAATATCGATCTGAAAAAACCGCACTCACCCTTGCCGGCTCGATGCTTCCCGAAGCCGGATGTTTCTTTTGATATTCCGTAAAGGTCTCTTCCCATTTTTCATTCCAACCGAATTCTTCTAATTTCATCTGATTCCTCCTG
>JBEPWR010000223.1:0-3263 GCA_041642335.1 Eubacteriales bacterium | reverse complement strand
CAGTTTTTCCAGGTAACGGTATTCGGACGAGGCGAACTGCCGCTTTCCATTCCCTATGGACCGGCTCAGTCCGACGAGCTGGTATTCGACTTTAAGGACGTGGGTTCCGTAACCGATGTATTGTATGATATGAGAGTCGGGGACAAGATCGGCCTCCGAGGACCTTACGGCCATGCCTATCCCTATAAGTCCATTAAGGGACGCAATTTATTATTTATCGGTTCAGGCGTTGCCATGGCCCCGCTTCGAACGATCATTGAGCCGGTGGTAGAAAACATGGAGGATTTTAAACAGGTGCATATTCTGGCCAGTGCCCTTCGCTATGAAAATCTGCTGTATAAGGATGAAATGATCGAGTGGGGGAAAGTGCCGGGTATCAGTGTGCAGTATGCATTAAAGGATGCCACGGATAAAGTGGACGCCCATCAGGGGCATGTCAATGACCTCTTACCGGACCTAGATATTGACTGGGCCAACACAACCGCGATGGTCTGCGCGTCCCCGGAGCGGATCCGAAAAATTTCAGGAGACCTACTGGATATGGGCATGAACCCGAAGGATATCTTTGTAACCCTGGAGACCCACATGCGCTGCGGTGCCGGAAAATGCGGCCACTGCAAAGTGGGCAGCCACTATATGTGCGTCGACGGCCCGGTATTCACCTACGAAGAAATGATGGCCCTGCCACCAGAGTTCTAGACCAGAAAAAAATCTGACAAGGGGACAGGGACCTGTCTGACAAGTCTTTTGCAGATTATTTTATTAAGAGAACCCGCCTAAAGAATGTAACCAATTCTTTAGGCGGGTTTTGTTTGTTTTTGCAAGAAGAAAAGAAGATTTTTGCATGTAATCACAAAATTTTCAGTTTTTTACTTGACAGTTAATAAACAAAGTTATATTATATAACATATATTATATAACACTTGTTATATTAAATCGAAGAGGAGAAAAACGATGCCGCCAAAAACAAAGTACGACAAAAATGCCATTGTGAAAGCAGGATTGGAAATCGCGAAGGAAAAGGGGTTATCGGCCATTACCGCCCGAAGTGTGGCGGATCAGTTAAAGAGTTCCGTTGCACCGATCTATGTCAATTTTGCTACAGTTGATGAACTGGTTGAAGCTGTGGTACAAGAGGTTTTTGAAATTTCCAAAGGGATGATGGCGAAACAAGAAGGGGAAAGTTTCTTTGGAAATATCGGAAAGGCCAGCCTGGCCTTTGCCCGGGAGTATCCCGTATTATTCCGGGAACTGTCACTACAACCCAACCCTTATATGGCTTCCTATGAAAGTCTGGAAGAAGTCATGGTAGAGGCTATGGCTGAAGATGAGGGGATGAAGGATTGGACAGTAACAGAACGAAAACGGCTGCTCCTTAAAATGCGGGTCTTTCAGATGGGGCTCTCAGCTATGGTGGCCAACGGACATCTACCTTCTTGGCTTGATGAACAGGAGGTGGAGGGGCTATTGATGGAAGCGGGAGAGGATGTGCTTCTGGCCCATCAGCTAAGGAGAAAGGAATAACCCGTTATTGAAAAAGGAAGTGAAGTAGGATGAAAAATGGAGTGAAACAGGATGAGAAAGGGAGTGAAACAGGATGAAAAAAGAACAAATTGAAAAAACAATCGAAAAAGCATTCAGAAAAAAAGTACAAAAAGACCGCGCAGTCCAGAACGGATATTTACTGGTTCATTCAGAAAAAGCTGGGATTGATATAAGTATTGCAGAAGGGCAAACGGATAGGACGCCTGCCGATCCCCTGCAACCAAACTATATGGCCAGTGTCGGAAAATTGTTTACGGCTACGATTATTGGGATCCTTGTCGATCAGGGAAAGTTGTCCTTTGATGATAAAATCACTGAATACTTGGACGATGAGTTAGTGAGAAAGCTCCATATATATAAGGGAGAGGATTATTCCGATAGGATAAAAATCAAACATCTGTTAAACCAAACATCCGGCATTGGGGATCATTTCAGACCGCTTCTTGATGAACTTCTAAAGGATCGGGAAATGAATTTTTCACCGAGAGAAGCGATCTTCTATACGAAAAACAATACAAAAGCGCATTTTCCGCCGGGTGAGGGCTTTAAGTATTCCGACACCAATTATCATCTGCTCGGTTTAATCATCGAGCGTGTCACCGGCGAGCCTTTTCACGCTGCCCTGAAAAACTTAATTATCCTTCCGCTGGATATGAAGCACTCATCGATGCTTCACTACTCCGAGCCCATGGAGAAATCTCCCTTTCCGACCGCGGATTTTTCCTATCGTCAAATCAGACTGAATGATCTTAAAGGATATGCGGCTATTGATTACGCAGGAGGCGGTGTGGTGTCCACTATGGAGGATTTACTGAAATTCATGAAAGCGTTGGTAAACGGTGAGATTCTGTCAGAAAAGACGCTGGAGGAAATGAAAAACAGCAGTGCCAAATTCAGAACGGGGATCGATTATGGATATGGAATCTGGAAGATTACGACCGTACCTGTCGTTATGCCAAAAAAATTCAACTGCTGGGGAGTTGCAGGGGCAACGGGATCTTTTATGTTCTACCATCCGGAAAGCGAAGCCTATATCATTGGAAACTTTAATGATTTTTCCTACGAACAAAAAGGAGTTAGATTTATGTTGTTGGATGTGATCAAGGAGTTATCGAAGGTAAAAGACTATTAAGAAAATAGGTTTAAGGTGGAAACTGACTGGTAAGAATCAGGCAGCGGTCTGACAGGGGGACAGGGACCTTGTCTGCTTGTAAGCATAGTTTCTTTCGGTTGCTGTGCTTGAAAGAGAACCAGATAGGCTGCCTACCCTGCGCTCTCTGTGCCTGAAAGAGAATCAGACAGGCACCCTATCTTGCGCTCTCTGTGCTTGAAAGAGAATCAGACAGGTCCCTGTCCCCTTGTCTGGCTTGACGGATTTTTTGACTGAAATACTCGTGCAGGATGTTGTAAAAAGGCAGTAATAAACACAGGAAGGCATAAGGAAGGTAAGTGACTGTGCTTATGCCGAGAATGGATACAATGGCGATGGCATTTACATTCCAAGGGATTAACGGTACGGTTACCACGCTGGTATCGCCTAAGGTTCGGGACAGATTCAGTCTTGTGAGCCCTTTTTCCTCAAAGGTTTCCGGCAAAAATCTTCCGGGAATGATAATCGCCAGGCTTTGATTACAGGTGACTACGGCGATGAGAAAAGCCAGGAAGGATGTTTTCCCGACCAGCTGACTGGGACGTTTGACCGTCCTGGAAAAACGACG
>JBEPWR010000222.1:0-3263 GCA_041642335.1 Eubacteriales bacterium | reverse complement strand
ACCCGGTACTCAATTTGTGTAGCGGAAATTTTCACATATTCATGGGTCGAAGAGATCATTTCCCAAACCCCTGCCCGGTAATGCTCAAAGCGAACTTCCGCTTCCGACGCTTTATGGTTTCGAATGGTGCACTCGTAGGTATAGTACTCCACGCCGCCCGCTTTTCTGTGATCCGTTTTCTGATAGTCAAAGGCAATATCAAAGGCTTTTCCGATGGATAGGGTGACCGGCTCATCCTTCGATGTGTGTTCAATCCCGTCTTCTCCGATAAATTCCAGGGATCCGTCGTCCTCATCCGCTTTGTAAAGTTTAATCTTTCCCTTCGGCATGGCCATTCCCAGTCCATCCTCTTTTCGGTTTTGAAACTCAATGATAATATCCGCTTTTTCTTCATATAGTCCCAGTTTATAATACTGCTTGTAGGGAATTTCCTTTCCCGATAAAATGCTGATTTGTTTGGATTGGTGATCTTTCAGCGTGGTGGTTTGAGCCAAGGTGTACATGTGATAATCGAAAAAGGCTTTAACTTCCGGTTCATCAGATCTACTAGCTGAAGCATCCTCGTAAACCATCATTTTGTAATCCATTCCATATTCTATACGATTAACCTCTCCCGCTATTAGTTTAATTTGGGCGTTTTCAAAGGTCATTCCGCTACGGTTTTCAATCTCCGCCCATCCTGCGATTGTAAGGGTCTGATCTTTCAGTTCCACAACGTAATTGGCCTGCCAGTTGAATCCTTTACTGAGATAGGATACCTGCACACTTTCCGCAGGCTTTCCATCGGTTTTCCAAACAAGGGCCGGCTTTACAATTAGGCCGGACGGTAGAGATGGCAGCACCAGTTCATCTTCCGTATCCAGGTAAATTTCCTTCGTCGCGTCGTCTTCCAGCACACACTTTCCGCCTTCCGCCGAGAGCAGACGACAGCTCCGCTTTTCGCCGGTTTTCCGGTCCTTTAGATAGACCTTCCTGTCCACATACTTTTGCAGCAGCTTATCCCGGTTGACCAGATCAAAATCATAGTTGAATTCCAATACCTTAATCCCTTCGACAATTAGGGAGTCGGTTTCAATTAACTGAGCCACGTCTGCAAAAATCAGTTCCCTTTCCTCTTCTTTCAGCTCAATGCTTCTTTTTTCCTTCACCGCACCGAAGCCTCCGTTGTAAATGGTCAGAGCAATCGTTTTCGTATCCTGATTCGTAGACATTTTTTTCATAACCTGCACCTCCGATTTAAGCACTCCTGAAAATGGTAACGGACAGCAAATGATCTTTTATTTTATCTCGATTCGATTTTAGCCTTCATAATTTATAATTCTCTAAACAGGGCCATAAATCCTTTATTTTTGCAGTGGTTTTCTAAATTATGTAAAAATGTTTTTCCGAAAGTTTTTAAAGTACCCTATGCATCTTGACTTGATGTATCACGCCGTGATATATTATCCTTATAGACTTGTTGAATTTCAATGAGCAATGATTTATTTCTTGATCCTAGGTTAGGAGTGATCCTGTGGATACTAATAGACTGAAAAATAAATACTTGCCAATGACGGAAACCGCCTATTACATTTTGCTGAGTCTTACTGAATCCAGGCATGGTTATGGCATTATGCAGCATGTGGAAGAGCTTACCTATGGTCGCATAAGGCTGGGCCCGGGAACTATTTACGGCACCTTATCGAAGCTGGAAAAGGATGAACTGATCCTTCCCGTCTCGGAAGAAGATCGCCGGAAGTTTTACAAACTCAGTAAAAAAGGAGAAGAATTATTACAGCTGGAAATGGATAGATTGCAGGAACTTATCGCAAATGGCAAAAAAGAAATGGAGGGGAAATCATGAATTCATTAAAGACATCCTGGTGCCTTTGGGCAGGCTGGAATCCGGAAAAAGTGGAAAAGTGGTTGGAGAGCATGGCCTTAAACGGTTGGATCCCTTATACAGTGGATATGCTGGGCGTACGGTTTAAGTTTAAAAAAAGCAAGAGCCGGAAGGTACGATACTGCGTGGACTTTCAGCAAAATATCGAAGATCAATATATTAAACTGCTTGAGGATGACGGATGGGAACTTCTATGGAATGATGCTTGGGGCTGGTATATCTGGAAGAAAGCTTATGTAAAGGAGCGCCCTTCCCTATATACGGATTCCACCTCTCTGATCGAACGAAATAATCGAGTGCTTAAAGTTTTACAGCCGTTATTTATCATGATTCTCGGTGTTTTTGCATTGATGGTGGTTTTCAATGATTATTTAGGTTCTTTTAAGCATCTTTTATGGTCCTATCTTGTAATCATCGCCTTTTATAGTTATATCTTCTTGCAAACTAAAAAGTTCAATGACAAATTGAAGGAAAACAGGATTGGAGAATAACTGGCAGGCAGGGGGACAGACAAGGGAACAGACAAGGGGACAGGGACCTGTCTGATAAAAAAATATCAGACAGGTCCCTGTCCCCTTGTCTGCTTGTCTGCAGCCTTATTGATAACAGTCCTGAATAAACTTTGCCACCAAAGCGGTCCATCCTGCTTGATGGGAAGCTCCCAGTCCGCGACAGTCCTCTCCGTGAAAATATTCATAAAAGAGTACCAGATCTTTAAAATTCGGGTCCTGGGCATAGCGTTTTTCATCCCCGTGAATCGGCCGATTTCCGTTTTCATCCGGAAGCATCAGATTCAACAGCCGCTGGGAAAGCTGTACCGAAATTTCCGATAAGGTCAGATGATGATCACTCCCCGTGGGAAACTCCATTTGCACCTGCTTGCCGAAATAACGGTCATACTGTAAGAGCGCATCGCATAAGAGATAGTTCAGGGGCATCCAGATCGGACCCCGCCAGTTGGAATTTCCGCCAAAAATCGCTTCATCGGATTCTGCCGGTTGGTAGGCGACGGAATACTGCTCATCTCCCAGTTCCATGGTAAAGGGGTGCTCTTTATGATATCTGGATAGCGAACGGATCCCTCCGATTGATAAAAACTCCTTTTCATCCAGCATTTTGGTTAGAATCCGTTGCAGGCGTTCGCGGTTCACCAGAGAAAGCATCATGTTTTCCTTCCCTTCCACTTCCTCCACCAACAGACATTTATCAAGGCTCGCCCGATTCTCCTGAAACCACCGGAACCGTTTGGCAAAGCCCGGATACTTATTCAGGATCTCGTCATCGAAAACTGCCACGGCAAATAGGGGAATAAGTCCGACAAAAGAACGGATTTTGATATTCTCCACATGGCCGTCATCGTGGTGAATCGCATCATAAAGAG
>JBEPWR010000221.1:0-3264 GCA_041642335.1 Eubacteriales bacterium | reverse complement strand
ATTTCTCTTTCCCGCAGACTAAGCTCGACATCCATCGGTAAGAGCTCCGGGGTTTTTCGCATCAGGTCCGTCAAGGAGGTCATTACCTCCTTTTGATAAACCGTATTGCCTTTGTAAACCGTTCGGATGGTTTCCACAATGCTGTCCGAGGTCTGGCTTTTCAAAATATACCCTTCCGCTCCATATCCGATTCCCGCTTTGATATACTCCTCTTCCTGAAAGGTGGTGAGCAATATGATTTTTACATTGTTGTAGGTTTCCTTAATAACCTTTGTTGCCTGAACCCCATCCATGATCGGCATGCGGATATCCATTAATACAACATCCACTCCCTCTGCCTTCAGCACATCCAAGGCTTCCTGTCCATTTTTGCAGGTTCCCACCACTTGCAGGTCCCCCTGCAGTTCCAAAAGAATTTTTAAACTCTCAAGAATTAAACTGTCATCGTCCACCAACAGTACCCGGATCATTGTTCTCCTCCTCTGTTAATAAAAATGCGCCTCGTCTTGTTTGTAGTTTATTTGCCAATTTTATTTACGTTTTTTCCGATCGGGAGGATGGTCACAACCAAAAAACCGTCTTTCCCATCCACGGATAGGTTCCCGCCAAGATTCTCCACCCGTTCTTTCATTCCCTTAAGTCCCATTCCACGATTAAAGGAAGGAGTTTCACACCCGATCCCGTCATCCTTAATATAGAGTCGTACCAATTTTTCCATTACTTCGATTTCTATAAAAATGTTTTCTGCCCGGGAATACTTTTGAATATTGGTTAGTGCTTCTTTCAGGTTGCTTCCAAGGACCTCATACTGCAAACTCGATACCCGGTTAAAATCCCCCGAATGTTCAAAATGAATGTTTCCGTATTCGAAATCCCCGACGATTTCCTTTAAATACTGAAGACCGCTTTTTTCCTCAGGTCTTAAATTATGTACCGTATTTCGAAGCAGTACCAAGGTATTCGCCAATTTATCCCGTGCCTGGATGATGGATGTTTTCGACCGATTGGGATCCCGTTCCAACAGTTTTTCTCCTACCTCCAGTTGCATCAATACGCCTGCAATTTCATGACCCACATTATCATGGATCTCCCCTGCGATACGATTTCTTTCCGTGGCTTCTGTTAGGGCCTGAACTCTTTTATTGGATCGAATCAAATCCATCTTTTGCTGCTCCAGCTGATAGCGAAGTCTTCGCTCTTCATCGAAGGATCGTTGAAGTCCCTGCTCTTTTTCCATGAGGGTAAATATTGCATAAGAAGTAAAGGCCGTTACACTAACCAGCAGCAGCAGGATCCAGAAGCCTTCCAAATCTTCCGAATATATTCCTAAGACAAGGGGGACTAGGATTCCCCAGCTTTGTTTTTGTTGCACCATATCATATACCCAAAGAGGAAACAATAAAACCATATAAGGCGCAATAAAGACTCCGTAGAGCAATAGTAGCAGTTGCACTGCCAAAAGTCCTTTATGGGATAAGTACTTCTCATAAAGCAACTGGGTTAAAACAAATCCGATAATCAGTAAGGGCACCGGATTTTCCACCGTCTCCGTGGTTACCACAAAACCCAGTACGATTAACAGATATCCGATTTTAAAACCTTTCCCAAGTTCTCTCATGTTAATCCCTCAGTCCTTGGAAAAAGCCCGAAGATTCAGGCTTTTCCTTTTTTACCATTATATCATCTTTCAACCCTAGTGGGCTACATCTTCCCGCTTCCAGGAACCAAGTAAGAAGAATAACAGGGAAAAACCTATAAGAATCAGTGCTTCAAACCACAAATCTTCCAGTCCGCTTCCATAAAGGACGCCTTCGATTCCTTTCATGGCCCAGGTAACGGGAATAAATTTTCCGATATTCTGCAGGGTCTCGGGCATAATTTCTGTCGGCCAGAAAACGCCCCCCAGCATCAACATCGGTGTAACCAGTAAGGAGGTTAAGGTAGTCATTTTATGTTGATCCTTACCGAGGGACACCATGGATATTCCGAGGGATATACTGCTGAGCCCGAAAAGAAAGAGGATCACAAATAAATTGATCAGGGAGGGTCCCATCGGTACTCGGAAAACCCCTGCCACAATCCCTAGAATAAGCGCAATTTGGATCAGAATCAGCAGCGCAAAGCTCAGGATATTTTCAAACATGTACTGTTTGATCGACAGCGGGCTGGTGAGAATTCGCTGAAAGATTTTCGTTTTTCGATCCTTTAAGATCAGGGTAGTGGAACGAATAGAGAAAAACAGAATCCCCATGATTAAAAATCCCATGGCACCGGTGGTATGGGCCGGGGTCACTCCCGTAGTTTCGTAATGGACCCCGAAGATCCCCTGATCATAACTCTCAAGCCCCTGGTAAAAGAGGGCTTCCTCTCCTGCGGCTCCTTCTGCCAGCGTGTGTACCCCGGACAGATAGTTTTCAAAGTAAAGAATAAAGGGCTGATATCGCTGATTATCCATACTTTCATAGCCTTCTACTCCGGGGCGTTCTCCAAGAATGGTCCCTTCCGTATATCCTTTTGGAAAATGAACAGCGTAGTCCAAATCTCCTACTAGGAGCATCTCCTGCATTTTTTCAACCGGCACCTCCCTAAGGGTGAAATGCTCCTCAAGGTTCTCGGAAATTATTCCCGTCAGTACGGTCTTATCTCCATCATGAATCCCAATGCGAATACCCGTCCCCCCCGAGGTGTTGGCAACAAAGTATAGGGAGATAAATACAACGGGAACCAAAATCATGGAAATCATACTGGCTTTATCCCGTAAAATTCTTTTGATATTGCTTTTAAAAATCTTCACGGACTTTCCTCCTTCCCTGGTAAAAACCAATGACTAAAAATACCACACTGAAGGCCACTAAATTGATGATGGATTCTGCTATAGCCCCGCCGGATCCGTCGTAGACCACATTGAATATTCCCTGCTGGGCATGGTAGCTCGGACTTAGCCCTCGGATAAACCTAAATACCGGGTTTTCCATCTCGATGGGGAAAAATCCTCCCGCCACAAAGGTGGAGATGACCACGAATCCGTTAATGAAGGTCGCTGATGCGGATTCCGATGGTGCCAGGAGTCCAATGGCAATCCCGATACTGATTGCTGCCAAGGACAATACCATACTAATGGCAAAAATCGGCCACAAACTCTCCCCCCACTGGACTCCGTATACCCATTTGGTAAAGAAAACAATTACAAGAATCTGGAGAATAAAGGTGCCGAATACCCCGACCATCTTTCCGATAAAGTAATTGATTTTTCCGATCGGCGCT
>JBEPWR010000220.1:0-3265 GCA_041642335.1 Eubacteriales bacterium | reverse complement strand
GGTGGCGCCTGAAGCGCTGTATGATAAGCTGCCGAATTTATTTCATGAGTCCAAAAACAGCAAAGAGAGTCTGGAGCCCTTATTCACCAGCGAAGAGGATTATGAAGCCTTTAAGGCGCGCCACGGTAAGAATCAGGTTAAAACACGGCCGTTAGCCGAGGCTACCGGGGAACTGTATCTCGGCATTGATGCCGGTTCCACGACCTTAAAGGTCGCGGCGATCAATGAAGACCGGGAGCTGGTATTTTCCCATTACAGCTCCAATCAGGGAAATCCCCTGCAGATTGCAAGAAAAGCCGTGCAAAAGCTCTATGAAGATATGCCGGAGACCGCAACCATTGCCCAAAGTGCGGTAACCGGTTATGGGGAACATTTACTGAAAGCAGCCCTCGGGATTGATCACGGAATCATTGAAACCGTGGCCCATTCCAAAGCGGCGGATTATTTTATGCCCGGTGTGGACTTTATTTTAGACATCGGCGGACAGGATATGAAAAGCCTTCGGGTTCATGACGGTGTTGTGGATTCCATTATGCTTAATGAGGCCTGCTCCTCAGGCTGCGGCTCCTTTGTGGAGACCTTTGCCAATGCGCTGAATCATGAGGTGGAGGACTTTGCCAAACTCGGGATTTTTGCCAAAAATCCGGTGGATCTGGGAACCCGGTGCACGGTCTTTATGAACTCTCGGGTGAAACAGGCTCAGAAAGAAGGGGCCGGCGTGGGGGATATCTCTTCGGGGATCGCCATCTCCGTCGTAAAAAATGCGCTCTTTAAAGTGATTCGTATGCGTTCCAAGGAAGACCTGGGAGAAAAGATCGTCGTTCAGGGAGGAACCTTCTACAACGATGCGGTACTGCGGGCTTTCGAGCGGATTGCGGAAAAGGAAGTGGTCCGTCCCGATATCGCCGGCATCATGGGGGCCTTCGGGGCCGCCCTGATTGCCAAGGAAAACCGGGATCCCAAGTTCCAGAGCACCTTTCTCAGTCAGGAGCAGTTAGAGGAATTCAAAGTCCTGTCAGAAAATAAACGTTGCAAGCTTTGCAATAATCACTGCCAATTGAATGTCAATTATTTCTCCGACGGGCGTCAGTATATTACAGGAAATCGATGCGAACGGGGGGCCAATGTGGTAAGCACCACCGAGCCCATGCCGAATCTCTACAGTTATAAATTGAAGGAAGTCTTTAAAATACCGAAAAGCGACCGGCCCCCGACTCGGGGAACGGTAGGACTTCCGAGAGTACTCAATATGTATGAGGATTTTCCCTTCTGGGCCGCATTTTTTACCAAACTCGGCTATAAAGTCAAGCTTTCGGGACATTCGACGAAAAAGATCTATGAGCTGGGTATGGAAACCATCCCCTCCGAGAGTGTATGTTATCCGGCCAAGCTGGTCCATGGACATATCGAGGATTTACTGAACAAAAAGGTGGATCTGATTTTTTATCCCTCCATACCGTTTAATATCAAGGAAAACCCGGAGGCCGACAATCAGTATAACTGCCCGGTGGTCACCTCCTATCCGGAGACGATCAAGGCCAATGTGGACCGGTTACAGGACGAGAATGTGGAGTATCTGCATCCCTTTTTACCGCTGGATAATGAAAAGAGAATGCTCAAACGGATCCGGGAAGTCTTCAGGTCTAAGAATATTCCCGGGGAAGAGCTGAAAGACGCGGTTCTGGAAGGCTACCAGGCCCTGGCGGAATACAAAGAGAAGGTCCAAAAGGAAGGGGAGCGGGTACTGCAGTGGCTTGAGGAGAAGAATAAAAAAGCCATTGTCTTAGCGGGACGGCCCTATCATATCGATCCAGAGATCAATCACGGAATTCCCGAGTTGATTGCCTCCTATGGCTACGGCGTACTCTCGGAAGATGCCATCAGCCATCTGGAACAGGTGGAAAGACCGCTAAACTCCGTGGATCAGTGGATGTATCATACGCGGCTCTATGACGCTGCCGCCTACGTTACCAAACACCCGAACCTGGAACTGGTACAGCTGAACTCCTTCGGATGCGGACTGGACGCCGTTACGGCGGATCAGGTAGCGGATATTCTAAAGCGGAAGAATAAACTGAGCACCTTACTGAAGATCGATGAAATTAACAATCTGGGCGCTGCAAGAATTCGAATGCGGTCCCTCTTTGCCGCTGTTGAGCAGCGGGATAAAAAAGACCTTCAAACGCCGGAGGAAAAGCCGGGGATTCCCAAGGTGCAGTTTACCGAAGAAATGAAAAAGACCCATAAAATTTTAATACCCCAAATGTCCCCGATCCATCTGCAGTTTTTGGAACCGGCCCTACAGGCCGACGGCTACGATGTGGAGGTACTGCCCTCCATCGATACCAAAGCCATCGATGAAGGCCTGAAATACGTCAACAACGATGCCTGCTATCCATCCATTCTGGTAACGGGACAGATGATGAAAGCCCTGAATTCCGGAGATTATGATCTGGATAAAACCGCTTTGATCATTACCCAGACCGGAGGCGGTTGCCGGGCGACCAACTATATTGCCTTTATCCGGCAGGCCCTCTATGAAGCGGGGATGAGCCAGGTTCCGGTAATCAGCTTAAGTGCCCAGGGAATTGAGAAACACCCCGGGTTCAAGATCACCCCGAAACTTCTGAAACGTCTGGTGGAAGGGGTGCTTTACGGAGATCTCTTTATGCGGGTGCTTTACAAAACCCGTCCCTATGAGGCAACCCCCGGTGCAGCCAATGCCCTCTATGAAAAATGGGTAAGGATCTGTACCGAATCCCTGGAAAACAGGAATGGTAGAAGCTTTAAGGAAAATGTTCGGGAGATCGTAAAGGATTTTGACGAACTGCCCCTACTGGATATTGAAAAACCCAAGGTGGGGCTTGTGGGAGAGATCCTGGTGAAATTCCATCCCACCGCCAACAATAATATTGTGGAGATGATTGAAAAAGAAGGGGCGGAAGCGGTTATGCCGGATTTAATGGACTTTTTCGCCTACTCCTCCTATAACAGCGTGATTAAGCGGGAGTATTTATCCGGAACGATGAAAAAGGCGCTGATGGGAAAAACCGCCATCGCGGCCATCGAATATATGCGAAAGCACATGTCGGAAGCCCTGCGAAAAAGCAAACGCTTTACGCCGCCGGCGTCCATTGAAGAACTGGCAGAACTTGCAGCACCCCATCTGTCCCTTTGTCACCAGACCGGAGAAGGCTGGTTCCTGACCGCGGAGATGCTCGAACTGATTGAAAACGGAGTGGACAACATCGTATGCATGCAGCCC
>JBEPWR010000219.1:0-3272 GCA_041642335.1 Eubacteriales bacterium | reverse complement strand
AATTACGGATACGGAAAAGAGGAAGTCTTAAGGGGAATCTCCTTATCCCTTCAGGAAGGGGAAATTTTAGGAATCCTAGGAGACAACGGGGCGGGGAAATCCACCCTGCTTTCCATCCTGGCAACCCTGAAGCAACAGGAAAGCGGAAAGCTTTTTTATTTTGATCAACCCAAAGAGGACTATCCGCTGCAAAATCTTCGGGAAAGTATCGGATATGTTCCGCAGGAAATAGCTCTATATACCGAAGAAAGTCCCTACGAAAATTTACGGATTTTTGCCAGGCTTCGAGGGCTGAAAGGAAAGGTTTTAAAGGCATGCATCGAGAACATTCTTGAAGATCTCGGTCTTAGGAAAGAGATGCATAAACCGGTCAAAACCCTGTCAGGAGGGATGAAACGAAGAACCAATCTTGGGGTCGCGCTGATTCACCAACCGAAACTGTTGATTCTCGACGAACCCACGGTGGGAATTGATTTTATCTCCCGAAAAGCGATCCTGAAAGTCTTAAAAGCCCTTTCCCGTAAGGGAAACAGTATTATTTATTCGACCCATGCTCTGGAGGAAGTGCAGTATCTGTGTGACCGTGCCCTGGTAATCGAAAACGGGGGTGTCACACAGGAAATTTCTATGAAGGTCAAGGAGCAGGGAATGTTGCAGGAAACATCGATGGAAGCCATTTTTAAGCAGTGGTTGGAAGATGAAAAGGAGGAAGGACAATGAATGTAAAAAAAGGATGGTTAATCGGGGTAATTCTTATCGTATCCCTTTTGGCTTTTGTAGGATGCAGCAATGAGAGCGAAGAAATGAGTGATATGGAAATTTTCGAAAAAGCCTTTATGCAAAACATCGAACGACACAGCTACGAAGTTTCCGGAGAAATGGCGCTGACGATGGACAATCTATCCATGGGAGATCCCGGGATGGGTTCCATGTTCGGAATGCTGAATAATATCAGTGCAAACTTTGACGGGAAAATAAACGGAGAGGATTTGGAGAACCCTGAAGCCCATATGGCGGGACAAATTAATGCCGGAGGATTTGGTGTGGCACTGGAGATGTATATGCTTGAAGAGCAAATTGCCATCAAGGCACCGATGATGGCCCAGTTCCTAGGGGACCAACGCCTGGTGGACGGATATCTGCTTATTGATCCGGAAGAGGACTTATATGGACAAGAAGGCTATGAAGAGGTGGATCCTCAGGACCAGGAAGAGATCTATCAACTGATGCAGAAGTTCTCGGAAATTTATATGGAAATTGTAGAAGAAGAGTTTATTACCAATAAGGGCGAAACCGAGATCACCGTCAACGAAGAAGCGGTGGAGGTACAGGAATTTGAAGTCTATATGGGAAAAGAGGAAATTGAAACCATCCTGAACAGCATTCCGGAAGTTGTGGAGGACGAAGAATTCAGAGAACTGATTTTTGAGGTAGCGCAAATGACGGATCCGGAAATTTCCGAAGAAGAAATCAATGAAGAGCTGGATCGCTTCAGTGAGGAACTGGATCAGGAGAAGATTGACGAGATGATGGCCGAAATGGAAGAAGTTCTGAATATGGAAGAAAGTGCCTTTGTAATGACTCTTTATATTGATGAAGAATATCGTATTGTAAAAGAAAATTACGATCTGAATCTTGTCGTAATAGAGGATCAGGAATCGGTCACCGTAGAAATGGAAGGAACTATGGAGTACTGGAACATCAATGGAGATGTGGAAATCGAAGCACCGGAATTCACAGAAGAAAACAGTGTGCGGATGCAAGAGCTGATGTTTGCTCCGGGATTCTAAACAACACTAGCAGGATATCTTTGGCTTAAGGAGGAAAGACCATGTTCCAATCATTAAGGAGAGGCTTTCGCGTAGCGATGGAAGAACTGAATCAATCCTTACGTCATAAGAAAAAAACCTTGGGAATGCTTTTAATTCCCTTGGTTTTTATTTTTTTGTTAAACCTGGGATTCGGTGATTTCTTTGAAGAGGGACTCTTTATTGAATCCTTTTCCGTGGCGGTGGTGAACGAAGATCAGCATCCCATGGCTTTTTTATTGATGGAGCAGATCCGGGAAGATGAGGGCCTGCAGGAACTTATCGAGATTGTGGAGGCGGAGGATGCCATGGCTGCGGAAAGAAAAGTCCAGTCGGGAGAGGCTTTTGCAGGCGTGGTGATTCCCGAGGATTTTGTGGGAAGTCTGGAACGGGGCGAGTCCCGGGAGCTGATTCTTTATACCAGTCCCCGGGATCCCTTCAAATCCCAGGTGCTAAAGGGAATTATGGAAAGCTTTATGTATAGTGTATCCGCAGGGCAAAGCGGGGTGAATGCGGTTTATGATTACTACCGGGAGCAGGAGATGCCTTTGGAGGAACGACGGGAGAAAATCGATCCGGTGATACGGGACATTACTTTTCGGGCGCTGAACGCACGGGAGAGCATGGTGACGGAAGAACGGGTGGAAGGCATCAATACCATGGATCCGGGGATCTATTATCTGCATTCCGTGGTCTTTAGCCTGCTGCTGTTTATGGCACTGTTTCTCGGAAAGAATCTTATCGAGGAAAGAAATCTTCGGATATTTGATCGAATTCCCTTTAGCGGCACCGGGATAGGAGAATACTACTGGGGGAAAATCCTTGGCAGCAGCCTTCGGATGGTGCTTTACGGAGGAGGACTCTTGGCCTTTGGACAGGTTCTTTTTCTAGGCGGAATTGAAGGGTCCCTATGGATCGGAATCGGTTATCTATCGCTATGGGTGCTGCTGATCACGTCAGTGGTCGGACTGTTATCTTTAATAATACCGGATCGCAGCCTTTTTTTTACGGTGGGAAACTTTGTGGTCTTTATGCTGATCCTCCTAGGGGGCGGACTGATCCCTTATTATTACCTTCCCTATGGTCTGGACCGGATCACCGGATTTCTACCTCATTTTCACTATTTAACGGGAATCCGCCGCATTATGCTGGGAGACTATGGGAGTATGGTTCCGGAGATGGGCATCATGGTTGTTGCGGGGGTTGTATTTTTAAGTCTCGGGTGCCGGAAAATCAAGGAATGGGCCGGTGATAAAGCATGAGAATTCTTACGGTTGTGATGATACGAATGCGAAGCTTTTTGAGAAAAAAAAGTTCCTGGTTTTTCTTACTCCTTCCACCGATTCTGTTTTCCTATTTTGCCCTGGGCCTTTTCGAAGAAGAGGGTCAAGCGGGAAAAATTCCTGTGGTTCTGGTTGATCAGGATCAAAGCCGGTACTCCCGAATGCTGATTGAGCTATTGGA
>JBEPWR010000218.1:0-3285 GCA_041642335.1 Eubacteriales bacterium | reverse complement strand
CAAAAGCCCCCAAAAACAAGGTTTTGGGGGCTTTTTACTTGCCAGGAATTCGTTCTAGGGATGCTCCGCTTTTTCTTTGAGCTTTTGCAAGGTGCCAATCAGCTGTTCTTCAGCATCGGATATGTTTTTAGGGGACTCCAGATCATAACCCTGTGCTTTCAGTTTTAAAAACAGCTCAATGAGTATTGGGACTTCCAAGTCCGCTTTAATAATGGCTTCGTAATTACTAAAAACCTGTTTATAATCTCCTTTTGCCACGACATGACCCTGATCGATTACGTAAATGACATCGGCTATCTCCGGTACCAGGTTAATGTCATGGGTGGTGATAATCATGGTCGTATTGTGTTTGTCATTGATCTCATTCAGATGTCTGACCATTTCCGTTTTTGATTTTGGATCGAGGGATTCAAAGGGTTCGTCCAAAATTAAAATTTCCGGATTCATAACCATGGCTCCCGCCAATGCCACTTTCTTTTTCTGTCCTCCGCTTAGATAGTGAGGAATTTTACTTAATAATGCTCCGATATCAAAATCTTTTGCGATCTCATTGACCATGCGATCTACCGTTTCTTTGTCTACTCCGTCATTCCTGGGAGTAAAGCCAATATCATCATAGACCCGGGGACCAATAATCTGTTCATCCACATTTTGAAAAACAACTCCGAGTTTTTTCCGAAGTTTATTAAAATCCTTCTTCGGGGACATGCCTAAAACTTCCACGGATCCTTCCAGGGGTGTCAAAAACCCGAGAATGTGATTTAACAATGTGGTTTTCCCCGCACCGTTCGATGCCAATATCACCACTTTTTCCCCTTCATTTACGACGAAATCCAGCCCACAAAGATCGACTTCCGTATGATCCGGATAAACGTGCTTTAAACAGTTAACATGAACTACCTTTCTCATTATATATTCACTCCTATCATTGCCCCCAGGGCTACAAATACAATCACGTAATCTTCTACCCCCAGAGGCCACAGTGCAACCTCGGACTTAATTCCGCCTTTATAACCCCTTAAGGCATATACTTTATACATTCGCTCACTCATATCAAAGGACGTTATAATAATTACACCGATAACACCCACCATATTTTTAGCATTCTTGAAAATATTAAAGGAATTGTAGCCTCCCCTTAGTCGCATACTTTTAACCAGATTAGTGGTTTTTTCAATAAGAATAAAAATTCCCCGGTAGGTGAACATAAAAACATCCACCAAGACCGTCGGCATCCATCGGGAAAGAAAGGAAAACAAATCCGTATAGGGTGTCGTTGTAATAAGCAGCACCATGGTAAGGCCTGCACCTACCGCCCGAAGAATGATCAGTAAACCTCCGGCAATGGAGTTCCCCATTTCCAGCAGGGCAAAAATCATACTGAAAAAAGCGGGATACAGTGCCAAATGAAGAACAATCCGTACCGGGATTTTTCCAACCCAAAAAGAAAGCAAAATAATTCCTAACAAGGCGGAACCTCTGGCAAGGCTTTCATTCATAATAAAGGCCGCAACCATAAGGATGGTAAAAATAACCTTGCTTGCTACCCGGGCATTATGAAAATAACTGTAGGTACTGTTTGATATGCGATCTATTTCCGCTAAGTGCATGGCAATCTCTCCTATTTCTCTATAAACATTCCATCCTGAAAAATCTTCTTATTGCATATAGTTTGCATTTACTACTTGTTTATTGTACTGTTCCCCGTCTCCTTTGTCAACTACTGAAGCATTTCCCATTCACAGGATTAATAATTCCCCATAGAATTTGTCTTTAATCTTCCTTTTCTTTGGCTTTGAAAGGTTTCAAGAACACATTTCGGTATAATTCTGGTATAATACATAATAAGATCATAATCAAGGAGGTTAAAATATGGAGTATGATGTGATGTTCAAAGCCTTAGGAGAGTTTTCCCGCATTAAAATTGTTAAACTGCTTTCCATCAAAAATATGTACGTCTGTGAACTGGAAAGCATTTTAGCTATGAGTCAGCCGAGAATTTCCCAGCATCTGAAAATCTTAAGACAGGCAGGAATTGTACAGATGGAAAAACACGGCCAGCGGACCGTCTATTCTTTAGACCGGCAAAGGATTAATAGCCTGCTCTTCGCCTTTAATACTTTTCTGGATGCTCCCTTGGATGAACTTAAGGATTTTGAGGACTCCGCCAAAAAGATGGAGGACATTGAAAAAAATCCGAGCATTTCAAAATGCAAATTCAGTAACTAACCGGACTCCCGGGGCTATTACAATAGCGGTAAGAGCCCTTTTGAATCTCTGCGTTTTTTTTAGACCCAAAGGTTAAAAATTAATAGCGCTGTTAGCTTTCTCTTAATTCACAAACCGCTACCATCAAATAATATTTTTCCGTGGCTTCAGGTTTTTCAATCTTTTGTCCCCGCTGGCAGAAAAGTTCCACTTTGAATCCGGCATCTTCCAAAATCTTAACAAACTCTTCCTGACGATACTGACGTATATGGAAGGGTGACGCACAGGGAACCGCTCTTCCTTTTCCAAAGGGCGTTGAAATGATCAGTTTTCCATCTTTTCTCAAAAGATTTTTTAAATTTTTTACAAAGTCCCGGTCTTCCTCGATATGTTCGATGGTTTCAAAAGACAATATCGAATCAAATGTCCCGTACTGATTAACCAGGTTTTCGTCCAGTGCGTTTCCCTGTTCAAAGGTTGTCCTTTGAAAGCCATACATCTCTTTAGCATAGGCAATGGCCTCTTTGGAAAGATCAATCCCTACATATTCCTCAATTTTTTGATCATAGATTTGCTCGAGTAAAATATCCGCTCCATATCCTACCCCGCAGGCAAGATCCAGTACCCGACCATAGGCATAGCCTTTGGCAAACTCATACCGTTCAATGTGTTCTAGTAACATGCCATTATGGGCTTTCATATACTCCGGAATCACCCGTTCTCCTGTATCCTTCATTTGCCTTCTCATCCTTTCTGGAAAGTCCTGTTCTGATGTAATCCTAGGCATTTATCCGCCAAAGAATTAACCACAATAAAAATACAAGAAAGATCCCGATCTTAATCATCATTATCTGTGTCTTATTATTATTTTTGTTACTCCTCTGAAGATTTTGGTCCACTTCGCTTACAAGCTTCCCTTCAATATCCGTGATTTCAAGATCCAGAAGAATTTCCCGGGCAATTTCATATTGATCTTTGGATACATAAAGGTCCACGCCATACATGGATTTCCCCATATAAATATTCAGGTAATCGCCACCTCCCCGATATTTTTTTACCAGGGGAACCCCTTCTTTT
>JBEPWR010000217.1:0-3288 GCA_041642335.1 Eubacteriales bacterium | reverse complement strand
ACATTGAAAACAAGAAAGATCTGCATTACCCTTGAACATAAAAATGATAAAGAAACCTTTAATCGGGTAAAAATGATATTAGGAAAAGAAAGAGGAGATACTCCGGTATATCTACGGATTAAAGATACCGAGGAAAAACTGAAAGCACCAAAAGCTTTATGGATTCCCCATGATGGAAAAGCCCTTTCCTTATTAAAAAAAGAACTGGGGGAAGAAGCGGTTACCCTTTATGAGTAAAGGAGTTCCTCCTTTTTTAAAAAATTAAAAAGACTGTATGGAAATGGAGTGATTAGAATGCAAACAATTGCAGTGTTATCCAGCGGAGGGGATTCTCCGGGAATGAACGCAGCGATTCGTTCCGTTGTTCGATATGGAATTGATAAGAATCTCAAGGTTTTAGGAATTCAGCAGGGGTACGAAGGTCTTATCAATGCTGAAATTGAGGAGATGAACCTTTCCTCTGTAGCGGATATCCTACACCGGGGAGGGACGAAACTGAGAAGTGCAAGAAGTGAACGATTCAAAACCCCGGAGGGTCTCCGAAAGGCCTTAAATGTGATTGACATCTTTAATATAGACGGGCTTGTGGTCATTGGAGGAGACGGTTCCTTTCGAGGTGCCCAGGTATTATCGGAAAGTGGCGTTCCCACAATCGGTGTTCCCGGAACCATCGATAATGATCTGGATTATACAGAATTCACAATCGGTTTCGATACCGCTGTAAACACGGCGCTTGATGCAATCAGCAAGATTCGGGACACATCCACGTCTCACGGGCGGGCCAATATCGTAGAGGTTATGGGCAGAGACTGTGGAGATTTAGCGCTTCATGCAGGCCTTGCCGGGGGCGCGGAAAGTATTATTGTTCCGGAAATCCCCTTTGATATTGACCGGGTATGCAATAAACTCTTACAGGGTAGAAATCGGGGAAAACTTCATAGTATTATTGTTCTCGCCGAAGGCGCCGGAAGTGCCATTGAACTGGGCAAGCAGATCCAGGAAAAAACCGGAATTATCACCCGGGCCACAATTCTTGGACATATCCAGCGGGGAGGAACGCCCACCGCAAGAGACCGTGTAATGGGCAGCCAGATGGGGGCAAAAGCGGTTGAGCTTCTTTTGGAAGGCAAAAAAAGCATGGCCGTGGGAATCAAAGGAACAAAGATTATTTCCATGACCATAAAAGAGGCCTTGGAAGTAGAAAATGAGATAGAAAAGGAAACCTATGATTTGGCCGATATTCTATCCAAATAAAGAGATAAAACGGAGGTGCGATGATGAAGAAAACAAAAGTAGTGTGTACGATTGGACCTGCCAGTGATACCTACGAGATTCTAAGTAATCTGGTACACAACGGTATGAATGTGGCACGAATGAATTTCTCTCATGGAAATCATGAGGATCATCAACGACGAATGGATGAAGTTAAAAGAGTACGGGAGGATTTGGATGTGCCCCTGGCCATTATGCTGGACACCAAGGGACCGGAAATCCGAACGGGAAAGTTTAATGTGGACAAAGTGGAACTTCATGAGGGAGATTCCTATATCATAACCACTCGAGATGTGATCGGAGACGAGACCACCGCCTCGGTTTCCTATAAGGGGATGGTGGAAGACCTGGAGATCGGAGATCGAATTTTAATCGATGACGGACTGGTCTCCCTGAAAGTGGAAGAATTTTTAAATGATACGGATATTCGGACTACCGTCGAAAATCACGGAGAAATTAAAGACCATAAGGGAGTAAATCTTCCCGGGGTAAAGACAAATCTGCCCCCGCTTACAGAAAAAGATATTGAGGATATCAAGTTCGGTATTCGAATGGGTGTGGACTTTATTGCAGCATCTTTTGTCCGAAAAGCGGCGGATGTCCTGGAAATCAAAAAAATCTTAGAGGACAACGGCGGAGAGACCATCCAGATTATCCCGAAAATCGAGAACCAGGAAGGTGTAGATAATCTGGATGAAATCATTGAAGTTTCCGACGGCATTATGGTTGCCCGGGGAGATTTAGGGGTGGAAGTCCCTACGGAAGAGATTGCATTAATCCAAAAAGATATGATAGCAAGATGCAATGCCGTCGGTAAACCGGTAATCACTGCAACACAGATGCTGGACTCCATGATTCGAAATCCCAGACCTACCCGGGCGGAAGTAACCGACGTTTCCAACGCGATTTTAGACGGTAGTGATGCAATTATGCTGTCGGGAGAAACCGCTGCAGGAAAATACCCGGAAGAAGCGGTAATGACCATGTCCAATATCGCAATTCGAACGGAAGAGTCCATTGATTATGAGAAGAAACTTAGGGAAAGAGGTTCGGAGGCATCACCTTCCGTAACGGACGCAATCAGTTATGCGACCTGCACGACGGCCATGGACTTGGAAGCAAGCGCCATTATAACTGCCACATCCTCCGGCCATACGGCTCGTATGGTATCGAAGTTTCGACCCAGCTCAAGCATTATCGCAGCCACAACGAAAGAGCATGTCCGGCGACAGCTGAGTCTTAGCTGGGGCGTTTACAGTATGTTGATGGATGATCTGGAAGGAACCGACGATATTATTAATCTGTCAGTTATGGGAGCATTGAAAGAAAATCGAATTCAAGCCGGGGACCTGGTTGTTATTACCGCAGGTGTACCGGTGGGTGTATCCGGTACCACCAATCTTATCAAAGTCCATGTGGCCAGTGACATTTTGCTTTCCGGAAAAGGAATCGGTGAAAAGTCCGTGACCGGCCGTGCAGTAATTATCGAAGATAATGAAGATTTATCCGAAGTACAGGAAGGAGACATCATCGTCTCTTATGCAACAAACCGAGGTTATATCGAAGCGATTGAAAGGGCCGGAGCCGTTGTAGTGGAAGAAGGAGGACTTACCAGCCATGCAGCGATTGTGGGTCTGAACCTTCGTAAAACAACGGTGGTTGGTGTGGAACATGCCAAAAATGTACTGAAAACCGGAGATATTATTACGGTTGACGGAAGTGCCGGTTTAATTTACAGCGGAAAGAGTAAAGTCTTATAATGATCAGGGATCATAAGGAGGCATAACATGAATTTTCATAAAACCCGTATTCGACCAAGGTACAGTGAGACAGATCAAATGGGGATTATTTACCACGCAAATTATTTTCCCTGGTTTGAAGTGGCAAGAACCACCTTTCTGAAAGCTCGTGGGATGAGTTATGGGGAGATGGAAAAACTCGGAATTTATCTACCGGTAATTGAAGTGAACTGCAAGTATATCAGTTCCGCATTATACGATGATGATCTAACCATTG
>JBEPWR010000216.1:0-3292 GCA_041642335.1 Eubacteriales bacterium | reverse complement strand
TTGTTAAATATCTTTTACAAGACATTTATCCGTATTTCATTACTGACTTCGAAATTTAAGCTGATATTATCAGCATTCTTAGTTTTTAAAACTAAGGAATTTTCGAGGCTTGTCTATACTGTTTTAAATTGTCGAAGAACTGTCTGTCGTCTTTCGAAGGTTGCCCTTCGTTTTGGCGACTTAACTAATATACCATGTTAGTGGATACCTTGTCAACGGTTTTTTTAAAAGTTTTTAAGATTTCTTAAATCCTTTTAATAATCACCCGGGCTGCTTCGAGAAGTGCCCGCCGCCGTTTTAACGACAAGGAATACTATAACACGGGATAAAAATCCTGTCAAAGGTTTTTTATCGTTTTATTTTTAATCCGAGGAACTACTGTCGCTTTTAATTGGTTAAACTGTTGATATCACTGCTTTTATCTTTGTTCATATTTCTTCGAAAATATAAAAGAACCGGCTACTGTCCTCTCTTGCCAAAGGAGTTTAGCCGGTTCTTTATTTTACGTTGAGCCCCATATTCTTCTGGATTTCTCTTCTTCAATTCCGATCATTTTTTCTCCCGGGTAGATTTTTTGACTATAGGTTAAGATAGTTCGCAATATTTGCCTTAGCGTCTATTCTTCCCTTAATCTTCGGAGTTTTTGCACTCAAAATCGTACTTACCCCCGGCCCGTGACCGCTTTTTACACAGTCGCTGTGAATTACCACACCAATAGAGACCGCTCCCTTTAGATATTCTCTTCCATAAGTATTATCACTATCTTCTAGTAATATAAGATCTCCAAAGCGAAGGTCTTCCAGTTGATACTTCTTTAGGGCTTCTTTATCCCCCGTGGTTATATCATAATCTCCACTGGCGGCGGTGGGACTGCCGATACCGGAACCCATTAAGAATGCGGGAACTTTTTTCGCAACCGGAATCTCCAGGACGCCGTCTTTCTCCAGGATTCCAAGTTTTTCAAATAAATCGGGATCCGTATTCATTACCGCCACATCTTCAAATCCATCCATTTGCAGTCCCTGTCCATAGCTTTTGATAAGAATTTTGTCCCCGATCCCCATTTTCTCCAAATCTTGCTGACTAAAATAGATAAGCACGTGATCAATGCCGCCATGAGATCCTGTTACAATTCCCTTAGCCCCTTTCGCTTCACCGGACATAATTACGGCTTCATTGCCGATACAGGCCAACAAGTTCAGTGCGGAGTTTTCTACCCGCTCACCGGTTTTCACACTGACTCCCGGCTCCACATGATCTCCTTGCAGCCCCATGCAGATATCCCCCACTTTAATATTATAGGTGATTCCGCCGGTTGCCGGAAGTACCTGGGAGTTCCCATTACGATCCAGCTTGTATGGATAGCCTGCCCGGGGATGACTGATCTCTCCCTGTACGGATTGTTTGATAAGCTTTTCTCTGTTGGTTTTCATGGTTTTTCCACCTTTGCGTTAAATTTTTTAGAATGTACCTTCTTGTCCTCTTAACTCTTTCGTGATCCATGGCGTCTTTTCCTGCTTCGAAATAAAAAAACTCCTTCCCTTATCGGGATAGGAGTTTTGAAAATCACTTTTCAGGTTTATGCATGTATTTTCCTTATTCTGTCACTTTTCGATGAAATAAACCGGGACCGTACTTTTCGATTGCCACCATAAAGGGGTAGCCCAGTCCATAACAAGCTACAACTTGGCCTAAACCTACATAGATCATCGTCGGTACCAGGGGTAGCGTAAACAGGTAACTAAGCATCGCTCCGATAATCACTGCATTAACGACTACCGGCGGCATCGGTGCCCAAAGCTTTCGGGACATTTTGTAGGTAAGGGCCGCTGCAATCAAGGTCGCCGAACTTCCTACCACAACATCCAGGACGCCAAGTCCGCCGTAAATATTGGCAATCACCGCTCCGATAAAGAGACCGGGAATGGCTGCGGGGGTAAAGAAGGGAAGCACCGTTAGCATTTCGGAAATTCTTACCTGTAACGGTCCATAGCTGATTGGAGCAAAGGCTATGGTAATTACCACATAAATTGCGGAAATCAGTGCCGCCTGCACCATAAATCGGGTTTTCATATTCATTTTTTTAACCTCCATAGTTTTATTTATCGTCAGGATGGTTGCGAACTGACTGTGCTTTTAACCTACTTAGTATATCATAGGAAGGCATTTTCATGCAATGTCAATTTATAAGGGAAAAAGGCTCTCCTTCTTTGGTAGTTTTATTTTTCCGTCTTAAGGAGGAGAGGCTGGGATTTTCCATCCTTTTACCAGGGTCCGTTATTTACCCTTGAAATATTGCCGTTGCTTATTTACAGCTTTTCTATTATGATGATATTAAGTAAGGATTAGCTGTGCAAATAAAATATTGAATAATGAATATAGAAGGAGGCATATTATGAAAGGTTTATCGTCGAGAATCGTACTGGGGATCTTTATTCTTGGTATTGGCGTGGTTGCTTTGCTGAGCAATTTTGGTGTTCTTGATTATAGTATCGGGCAGCTGTTTTCAAATTTTTGGCCCCTGATCATTGTTTATTGGGGTATTGATACCCTGGTTAAGCCGGGTGGACTGATCCAGCGCTTTATCGGTTTGTTTATTACCTTTATCGGTGTGGTTCTTATTGCCAACCGTATCGGTTTTGAACCCTTAATGTTTGACTTATCCTCTCTTTGGCAACTGATTATTCCGGGCATACTGATTATTGCGGGACTGAGTCTTTTAACCGGAAAAAAGAAAATCGGTAAGAGTCATTACACCATTCTTTCCGGACTTGAGCGGAATAAAGGAAGCTGGCAATTGGACTCCGGATCCTATGTGGCTTTTTTCGGCGGGGTTGAGCTGGATATCTCCCAGGCGAAACTGCCGGCCGAGGAAACCTTCCTGGATTTAACGGCGGTATTCGGCGGTATTGAAATAAAAGTACCCCGGGACCTGACCATCATCTGTGAGGGACAGTCCGTCTTTGGAGGAATAGAGCAGCTGGGTGATGAAAGCGGCGGGATTTTCACCTCAAAAAAAGAAACCCGGCACGAGCCCGACTTATCCACCGAGCATCCCAACTACGGAAAAGTTTTACGGATTTCCTCCTCCGCGGTTTTCGGCGGAATTGAAATTTCTTTTTCATAAAAAGAACCTGGTATCCATTAATTTTGGATTCCCAGGTTCTTTTTTTATGGTGTGCCTATTGAAAATTTTCCTTCCTCATGGTATTCAAAACCCGGACAAAAAGGTCCAGGGTTTTTTGCCGGTCTTCATCCAAATAGGTAATATTATTCTCTGTTTTTTCAAGCG
>JBEPWR010000215.1:0-3329 GCA_041642335.1 Eubacteriales bacterium | reverse complement strand
CCCTTGGTCACCTCGGAGACCCGATCTCTTACCGCTAATGCATCGGTGGCATCCACGGCGAGATACTCATCCGCTAAGTTTAAGCCTTTTGGTCTTTGAAGGGATTTTTCGCTATGACTTAAGCAAATCACTTTTCCGGTAACACCGGCTCTCTTTTTTGCTTCATACAGGCAAAGCATTCCCGATTTTCCTGCGCCTCCGATTACCACCACGGTGTGTCCCGGTTGCACAAGTTTTGCCGTCTGGGCCGGAGCTCCGGCAACATCCAGTACGGACAGGGCCAGGTTTTGCGGCAGGTCTTCAGGAAGTACGGCATAAATCCCGGATTCAAACAAAATCGCCTTTCCGGTGATATCCACCTGATCAATATCCACTCGAACCTCATGGATCTCGTCAATTACAAGGGGGGTTAGGGACAGTGATACGAGGGTTGCGATTTTATCCCCTTCCTGCAGATCGATTTTTCCTTGTAAGGCGGAACCGATTTTTTCCACGGTTCCGATAAGCATCCCTCCGGACCCGGTAACAGGGTTCTGGTGTTTTCCCCGTTCAGAAACAATCCCCTTCATGATTTCCTTGATTTTTTCCACATCTCCGCCAGCCTGCTCTTTAATCTGGGTAAAGCTTGCGGAGTCTACATTTAGGGTTTCAACCTCAATTCGAATTTCATTGTCGTAGATCTCCATATTATTATCAATTTTTGTGGCCGGTTGCGGCAGTACCCCCTTTGGTTCTAATACTCTGTGGGTACCTAAAGAACATCCTTTTTTCTCCATAACAAAACCTCCTTAAATTTTTTATCCAGGTTAGTAAAAATCCCTTTCATCTTATGAACCTGACATTATGATCCTAAAATTTTCCCTAGTAATTATTTTGCAATTTCTATGCCAAGTTTATAACAATCTCTCCTTTTTCATTCATTCTATAATACAATCTCCAGAACCGTTGGAAAACGAGGGTGTTAAATTCATTCAACAATGATGATTGCTAAAGGCTTCCGATTCTTTTTTAAAAATTTTTCTTAAAACAAAAATAACCGCCAATTATTCAGCGGTTATTCCGTATTTTTTGATCTTATACTGTAGTGTCTGTCTCGGAATTTTTAGTAACTGTGCTGCTTTCGTTACATTCCCGCCGGTTTCTTTCAGTGCATCCTGAATAAACTGTTTTTCCCAGTTTTTCACACTTTCTTTTAAGGAAAAACGAAAGGCTTTTTTCCGATGATCCTCTCCGCTGAACAGGGCTAAATGTCCGGGCAGGTCCTCTTCCGTAATGTAGCTGCCCTCAACCATATTCATCGCACCCTCAAGGATGTTTTCCAGTTCCCGGATATTTCCCGGCCAATGATAATGGTAAAAGGTTTGCAGTACCCCATTGGTGACGCCTTTGATATTTTTTCCCAACTTTTGATTGTATTTTCGGATGAAAAACTGAACCAGGGCTTTGATATCTTCCTTTCTCTCCACTAAATCCGGAACCCTAAAAGATATCACACTCAACCGGTAAAACAGATCATCCCGGATTTTTCGCTCCTTCATTGCATGATAGGGATCCATATTCATGGCGGCAATGATCCGGACATCCACTTTTCTTGTTTTTATATCCCCCACACGACGAATTCTTCCTTCTTCCAGCACCCGAAGAAGCTTCGCCTGTAACTCTATGGGCATGGAGTTGATCTCATCCAGAAACAGGGTTCCCCCATTGGCCAGCTCAAAGAGTCCCGGTCGGTTATCCGCATCGGTAAAACTTCCCCGTACGGTTCCGAATAAGATGCTCTCCAGTAAGGAGCCGGGAATGGCTGCGCAGTTCTGAGCAACGAAGGCTTTCTCTCTTCGATGGCTGGCATTATGGATCGCCTGCACAATTAACTCTTTTCCGGTGCCGGTACTGCCATAGACGATCACTGAGGAATCATTTTCCGCCGCTTTCATCGCCTTTCGTTTCAGGCTTAAAATTTCCGGCGTACTTCCGATGATATCCTGGAAGGTATAGCGGGCGGTCCCCCGTTTTTCCTCCAAGTTTTTCGGTTCTTCATAGTACAGTTCTTTTTGAAGATCCACTAATTGTTCGGACAAGGCCCGTACCTTGGTAATATCCCTTGATATCTCGATGGCGCCCTGAACATACCCATTTTCTAAAATAGGTATGGAGGTATTGATGGTTGTAATTTTATTGCCTTTAAAGTTCAAAAACTCCTGTTTCACATCATACATCGGCTCTCCCGTACGAAGTACCTGTAAAAGGGTACTGGTCTTATCCGTTAGGGATGGATAGACACTGAGAATATGCTTACCGATGATCTCCTTACGATCGATATCCTCCATTAAGAGGGCAATATCATTGGAGTACAGAATTTTCCCCCGGTTATCAATGATTTGAATCCCTTCATCAATGTTGTTCAGGATGACATCCACCGTATCTTTCGTCAAGTAATTTTCCACTGAATCACCGCCTATTTTCCAGCGTTGCCTTATCTTTTTCGCCCGATTTTCAGCAAAGCTTTTGATCAATTATTGAAAAATACAAGGTTTCTCTCTTTTCATTATACCACAATCCATAATTGATAAAAGAATTTTCGGTATCTTTCTACTGCCAGCTTCCGGCTTTCCCCATAAAAAGGATACTGTCTGCTTCATCATTGGCGATGACAAAAATGAAGGGTCGGTCCGCAATAAAGCTTGGGGTTTCCACGGGTGCTGATTCATCCATTTCTACGACTGTCACCGCTGCCGCCTCACTACCCTGTTCATTGACATCGATGACTGCTTTATGGAGGACGTCTTCAATAAAAATACCCGGACGGATTCCATCGAAATTCGCGTCCATCTCAAAAGGTCTATTCATCCCTAAGGCTCCTAGGGCTTCCTTTATGGATTTTATGCCATATTCCATTTCAAATCTCGGAATCTGAAGCTCAACCTCTTCGGCGGAAGAAATACTCGACTTTATCTCCTGCCAATAGTCATTATCCAGGGTTTGAAGAAATTCGTTGATCCCCGTCCCCTCCGCCGGCAAAATCACATACATGGCGGTATTTTCGTTTTCACCATAGGGCATTCGAACACTTTTATAGTTTTCCCCTTCCCCGTATTCCACTTCTCCATTTCGCCTCATCATCATAATCTCTTCCGTCTCTCCTGTAATGGCGGTAAATTCCTCTTCAAAACTCTCCTCTTCGTCAAAGGAGACGGTCCATTCTCCGTTAAAGTAAATGGCATTGATCAAATACATAACCACATTTCCGGGAATCGGGCCCTCCAGCATTTTCTCAATTTTTCCTTCCGTCGCCTCCTCTATCCAACCATTGATCCGGTCCGCTGCCCCCT
>JBEPWR010000214.1:0-3368 GCA_041642335.1 Eubacteriales bacterium | reverse complement strand
CGCAAAAGAGGAGTCCATCAATCAGATCCTCGAGATGGGGAAACTGAAGAAAGACCACTTAAAGACCCTGATTGTGGCGGGATGCCTTGGAGAGCGCTACGCCCAGGACTTACTGGAGGAGCTTCCCGAGGTCAATGCCATTGTGGGTACCGGAGACTATGAGAGAATTGTGGAAGTGATGAACGAAACCCTGGAAGGCAAACGGATGTATTATGTGGGAAATGTGGATAAAACCTTTGACGAGAGTCACAGCCGGGTGCTTACCACACCGAATCATACCGCCTATTTAAAGATTTCCGACGGCTGCGATAATCTTTGCACCTACTGCATTATTCCCAAACTTCGGGGGAAATACCGAAGCCGGAAAATGGAGGATGTCCTTCGGGAAGCTAGGGAACTGTCGGACCAGGGGGTAAAGGAAATCATTCTGATTGCCCAGGACACCACCCGCTACGGGATCGATCTATACGGCGAATACCGCCTGCCCGGGCTCCTGGATGAGCTTGAAAAGATTGAAGGGCTAAGCTGGATTCGAATGCTCTATTCCTACCCGGAGATGATCACCGACGAGCTGATTGAGAGCATGAAAAAGAATCCCAAGGTATGCAAATACCTGGACATTCCGATTCAGCACGCCAGCGACCGGGTACTGAAGCGCATGAACCGACGGACGACGAATCAGCAGCTGAGGGACTTAATCGGAAAACTCCGAAGGGAAATTCCGGAAATTGTGCTTCGAACCTCACTGATTGTCGGCTTCCCCGGCGAAAGCGAAGAGGACTTTGAGATTTTAAAGGACTTTGTATCCTCCCAACGCCTGGAACGCCTCGGCGCCTTTACCTATTCCATGGAAGAGGATACGCCGGCTTACAACTTTACCGATCAGCTGCCGGAAGAGGTGAAGGAGAAGCGGCAACAGGAGATTATGGAAATTCAGCAGCAGATTTCCCTGGAAAAAAACCGGGAAAAGATCGGGCGGAAAATGCAGGTGCTTATTGAAGAGTCCCTTGAAGGCGATGAATATCTTGGCCGAAGCCGGGGAGATGCCCCGGAAATTGACGGCGGGGTATACGTCACCTGCAAGAAAGACTGCAAAGCCGGGGATATCATAGACGTTCAGATCACCGGAGCAATGGAATATGATTTGATGGGAGAGTGCATCGATGAACCTAGCGAATAAAATAACAATCATCCGGATCTTTATGGTGCCGGTTTTTATGGTATTTTTACTGCATCAGATTCCTTACGGGGACTATATCGCCGCCTTTATTTTTATCCTTGCGGCAAGCACCGACTCCCTGGACGGATATATCGCAAGGAGCCGGAACCAGATTACCAACTTCGGAAAATTTATGGACCCCTTGGCCGATAAACTATTGGTATCCGCCGCGCTGATTTCCCTGTCCTCCATGGGAGAGATTTCCGCCTGGGTAGTGGTGATTATTATCGCAAGAGAGTTTACCATCAGTGTACTTCGGGCGGTAGCCGCAGCAGAGGGGCACGTCATTGCCGCAAGTGTATGGGGAAAACTGAAAACCATTTCCCAGATTGTGGCGATTTCCCTGATTTTGCTGGATAATTTCCCCTTCAGTCATATCAATATCCCGATGGATATGATCATTCTTTGGGCCGCGGTGATTCTTACCGTCATTTCGGGGATTGATTACATCCGCGTGAATAAAAGTTTTCTGGATGATTAAAAAACCTTTGATTTTTGGAGAAGACTACAGTATAATGAAATTAGAACATTCGTTCGAGAATACCAAATGAGAGGGTGGTGACCAGTTTAACTGGGATTATGGAAAAAGAAAAAGCACTAGACATGGCCATTGGTCAAATTGAAAAGCAGTTCGGAAAAGGCTCCATTATGAAACTTGGTGGAGATGCAAAATTAAATATTGATGTGATTCCCACCGGATCCATCGGCTTGGACGTCGCCTTGGGAGTAGGAGGCGTACCGAGAGGAAGAATTATAGAAATCTACGGACCGGAATCTTCCGGTAAAACCACGGTGTCTCTGCATGTTATTGCCGAGGCCCAGAAAAAAGGCGGAACCGCAGCCTTTATTGATGCGGAGCATGCCTTGGATCCCACCTACGCCAGAAACCTCGGAGTAAAAGTGGATGAACTGATTGTCTCTCAGCCGGATACCGGTGAGCAGGCGTTGGAAATCGCGGAAGCCCTGGTAAGAAGCGGGGCCGTAGATATTATTACCGTGGATTCGGTAGCAGCCCTTGTACCGAAGGCGGAAATTGAAGGAGAGATGGGAGATTCCCATGTAGGCCTTCAAGCGAGACTGATGTCCCAGGCCCTTCGGAAACTTTCCGGGGCCATCAGCAAGTCCCATACCACGGTAATTTTTATCAATCAGCTCCGGGAAAAAATCGGAGTCATGTTTGGAAATCCTGAAACCACCTCCGGTGGGCGGGCACTGAAGTTTTACGCCTCGGTGCGTCTGGATATCCGAAAGATCGATATCATCAAGCAGGGAAATGACATCCTCGGAAACCGCACCCGGGTCAAGGTCGTAAAAAATAAAGTGGCACCGCCCTTTAAAAGAGCGGAGTTTGATATTATGTACGGGAAAGGCATTTCCGCCACCGGCGATATTCTGGATCTTGCCAGTGAGCTGGACATTGTGGACAAGGCCGGAGCCTGGTACAGCTACGAAGGTACCCGCCTGGGTCAGGGACGGGAAAACTCCAAAACCTATCTCGCGGAAAATCCGGAGCTCTTAAAGGAGCTGGAACGAAAAATCCGCGTGCATCATCATCTGATCGAGGATGATCAGGCCCCTATGGCAGAAGAAGTGGAAGAGGAAATGGCTGCCAAAGAGAACGACAACAAGGACAAAAAGTCGGAAAAAACCGCAAAAAAAGGAAAAAAATCCGAATAAATGGAAAAGCGTCTTCCGTCAAAATCATAAAATAAACTGCTCAAAGCCTCTGGCCAACCACGCCGGGGGCTTTTTCTGTCCCTTCCGGGCCAATCAATGATTCCTTGACACTCCGGATAAAAAAAGATAAAATGAAAGGGTGTAATAATGCAATGATTCTAGCATGGGAATAATGCTATGAAGGTTTTAAAATTTAATAAAGGAGGTGTCCAATATCGAACCAACTATAATAATAGGGCTAATCGCAGCTGCAATTGTAGGATGCCTTGCTGGGTATTTTATTCGCAAAAATATTGCAGAAGGAAAAATAAATAATGCGGAAAAATTAGCTGAAAAAATTGAAAAAGAAGCCATCAAAGATGCGGAAACTGCGAAAAAAGAAATTCTGCTCGAGGCAAAAGAAGAAGTCCACCGACTCCGAAACGATTTCGAAAAGGAGAGCCGGGAGCGACGAAGCGAACAGCAAAAAATT
>JBEPWR010000213.1:0-3370 GCA_041642335.1 Eubacteriales bacterium | reverse complement strand
CACAACCTAGATAGAAGCTGTAGGAACCCCGTAGTCTTATATCAAATCCGGTTTCGTCAAAGGTGTTTTCCACCTCTTTGGAAAACCGTTTTTTCTCCAACTGCATTTTCTTCAGATCCGAGGTGTGAAATCTCGGTTCTTCAATAGCCTTTGCTAAATCCTGCTTCCCATCAAGATACCGGATCAGCACTTGACTGAGCGCCGTGGAAATCCGCTCACTTCCGGGACTTCCAAGAACCAGCAAGGGTCTTTTCCTGGATGTTACAATGGTCGGAGCCACACTGCTCCAGGGTTTGTTCCCCGGCAACAGATAATAGGGATGGGTTCGATCCTTGTACTCAAAGGCACTCATGTAATTATTATAGAAAAATCCGAGTCCCTGGGCGGTACGTTTCGAACCGAAAACCAGTTCAATGGACTGGGTTACCGCAACCACATTGCCCTCCCTGTCGGCAACGGAGAAATGGGTAGTTTCTCCAGAAGTTTCCGGTGGAATATGGGCTACGGTTTGGGCATATCTCTCAATAATTCTACGGATATTCTCTGTAACTTCCCGACTGTATTTTTTGTTGGTCATTTTTCGGGTAGCCTGCTGAAAATAAATATCCGGATTCTGAGGCATCCGTTTACGATCCCGCAGCGTAAGCTGAAATGCCAGTGCCAAAATCAGATTTCCATAGGGCGTATCCAGATCCACATCCTCTTCAGTAAAATTTTCCAGGATATTTAAAATCTGCATTAATACCCGGCCGGCCCCAGGAGGCGGAAAAGTAATAATTCCATACTTTCGATACTTCCCTTCTAACACGGGACGTTCAATGGGGACGGGTATCTGACTCAAATCCTCTTCGGTAATGAGCCCTCCCCGAGCGTTCATATCAGCGATAATTTCTCTTCCGATCTCACCGGTATAAAAATCCTGCCATCCCTTCTCTGCCATGCGCTTCATTAAGTTGGCAAGTTCCGGTTGTGTTAGAATATCTCCGACCTGCAATGGTTTTTCCTCGCTGAAAAAGTTTTTCTTCGCTTGAGGGTCCAGTTTCAGTTCTTCCTTACTTCGTTCAATTAATGCGTGAATTAAAGGGGTTACCGGGAATCCTTTGGTGGCTATCTTGATGGCGGGCTTTACTAACTCCTGTAAAGGCATTGTTCCGTAATTGTCCAGTAAATAGCCGTAAAATGCCGGCGTTGAAGGAAGTGTGGAAGCTTTTAAGCCTAATTTCAACGGTTTTTTCGGCATATCCTGGGGTTGAAAATGATATGGGGCAATCGAAGAACCATCCAGTGCGAAATAACGCTGCTCCTTGGCATGATAAACCACCGCCATGGATTGCCCTCCAATTCCTGATGCCTGTGGCTCTGTGACCCCCAAGCAATAGGACACTGCCGTTGCCGCGTCAAAAGCGTTTCCTCCCTTTGCCAGAACTTCCGCTCCTACTTCTGTCGCTTGTTTCGAAGCGGTTGAAACCATTCCCTTTTTGCTGACATGAACCGGCGCATTTTTTGTCTTCATTATTCTCCCTCTTTCTCTATATTAATCTTATAAACTTTTATATACTTTGCAGATTTCCCCATGTTTTTGGAAATAATTGTAGAATAAGAACGCCTACCCAACCAGGTAGACGTTTTACTGCTTTCCTTTGTAGATTTTCTCGGTTACTCCTTCAGTAAGAATTGACTGATCAGCAAGGTTTTCTGTACCAGCTCGGTTCTGCTGATGGACTCATTTGGGGTATAAAGATTTTTCGAACTCGGCGCCATTCCGCAGACCACAGCACATTCCTTACTTACTACCCCTGCTGCGGAAGGAAGCAGGGTGGATTCCACATCAAAGGGGATCTTCCACTTATGGCTGATCTCTTTTAACTCGTCAATTAATCTTTCGCTCTCCTTCGTCTTCTTCATCGGCGGCCGCTCTTCCAATCTTTCGATAAAGGTCTTGATTCCTTTTTTCTTCGTCTGAAACATTTTTCGTACCTGGGACTCCACTTTTTTCGCCCGTTCTTCGTCGATATAGGTAATAAACATACTTGCACTGACCCGATGAGGAATTAACATACTATATCGACTGGACTGTATGTCCTGAATCGCCACCGTGAGATATTTATTCTCTTTATCAATTTTTTTAATATCCACGGATTTATCCAATAGAAAATCCAGGGCATTGGAAGTTGTACTCTGACTTCCTATTCTTAGGGAACTTCCTTCTATCACCACTTTTAACTTAATGGTTCCTCTTCGCTGATTCACCACTTTGTTTTCATTATATCCGGGATGCATCACGACAATATTCTTCGCTCTTTTTCCGATTTTTTTCAGGATTTCAGAGCTGTATCTCATCCCTAAGCCTTCATCCCCATAAACGAACACGCCAAAGTTGACGTCATCCATCTTGCCCGAATGCTTCAATGCATCAAGGGCTTTCAATACGGAGATCAATCCTGCTCGACTGGAAGCGATGCCTTCCCCATAGAGGTTTTCCGGTTCTTTTCTAAAAGGTATGGGATAAGCCCCTCGATTCCCGGGGATATCCACCGGAATTACAAACACCGTACCGTTTTGGAAGCCGTTTTTCCCGGTCCAGAACCAGGAGGATTTTCCATCGGTGTAATGGGCATTTTTCTTAAGCTTCAGCTTTCGCAGTCGGTAATCCAGTTTTCGAATAAAGGCTTGCTTACTCACCGGATCATCCGTCGCGGTATAAAGATTTGTCCAGGAGCGAAGCTCATTTTCCATATTGTCCCGATTTTGCGTGATATACGAAAATGCCGCATTCTCATAGTCCTGTACTCCGTCCCCCGGTCCTTCCAATGCCGATCCGAAATATCGTTGTGAGGCGACCTCAATCAGGCGCTGCACCAATTTGTTATAAGGCAGTCCGACCTTTTCCGCAGCGAATACATAAGAAGCTGCCGGTGCAAGACTGGCCATGGAATTCACTTCCAAAACGTAGGGGTTGCCCGCTTCATCGATTCGAAAATCCACCCGGGCACTGTCATAGCAGTCCAAGGCTTTGAATGTGCGAATCGCCAGGGTTTTCACTTTTTCTTCCAGTTCCGGCGTCAACTTTGCCGGACACTCCCGACCTACACTTCGTCCGCTTTTGTGGGTTTTGTCTTCAAAGGTGAATATTTTCTCTCCCTCGCCAAAAATCAGTTCCACCGGCGGCAAGGCTTCCACATCATCATTACCAAGGAGTCCCACATTCACTTCCCGGCCTTCGATATATTCTTCCACTAAGGTGGGGGCTTTAAACTCATTATAGATGTTTTCCACCCCGGCCTTCAGTTCTTCGGGGTTTCGAACAATTTTCAGCCCGAAGGATACCGCTTCACTCTTCGGTTTAACGATTAATGGATAGGTGAGTTTT
>JBEPWR010000212.1:0-3388 GCA_041642335.1 Eubacteriales bacterium | reverse complement strand
CTAATCATTCTTTCCAAAAGAGGAGAAGGAAAGATTAAGGAGCTATTAATAGGAAGCACGGCTACAAATATTGTGACCAATTCGAAAGCGCCGGTGTTGATTTTTCCTTCCGAAGAAGAATAGATTAATATAAGGGAATAGCAAAAAAAGAGGCGGAGACGCCTCTTTTTATTTCATTAATTCAATTGCAGTGATAAGTTTAGGAATGACCTGTTTTTTTCGGGAAACGATACCGGGAACAAACACTCCTTGTATTTTAGGGACACTAAAGGCTGAAGAAATCAGGGTGGCATTTTTTGAGGCATAGAGGATATAGGATCCTTCTTTGATGATATCCGTAATTAACAACAATGTTATATCATGATTTTCTTTTTCCTGAGTCTGCTGAATAAAGGATAAAAATTCCTGTTTCTGACGAAAAACCTCATCGATATCCAAGGTGAATACTTGACTGATCCCGGCTTTATAAAAGCTCAAATCGAATTCTTTATAATCCTTATAGAATATTTCAGAGATCGACTGACCTTCAAGAGAAGTTCCTGCTTTAAACATCTGCATTGCATATTCTTCCAAATCGTAATGCAGACCCTGGTTTAAGGCCTTAGCGGCTTCACGATCCGTATCGGTAGTTGTGGGAGACCGAAAGGATAAGGTGTCGGATAAAATCCCGGATAGCAGGGCTCCGGAGATAGCATCGGGAATCTGAATTCGATGTTCCTGAAACATAAAATAAATAATGGTGGAAGTACTCCCTACCGGATTGTTCCGGAAAGTAATAGGCATGGAAGTTGAAATATCCCCCAACTTATGATGGTCGATAATTTCAAGAATTTCTGATTCCTCCAGACCCAGGGCGCTCTGGGCGTATTCGTTGTGATCTACTAGAATGGTTTGTTTTCTTTTGGGACTGAGAATATGCTTTCTGGCTACAAAGCCTAAAAACTTATTTTGCTGGTTGATCACCGGGTAATTGCGGTAATTACTTTGGCTCATGGTTTCCTTTACATCATCTAAGTAGTCGTCACTGCTGAACCGGATAATGTTGGTTGAACGCATAATCTTCGAAATGTAATTGCACTGATCAATAATTCTTGTTGTATACAAGGAGTCGAAGGGGACAGAAATCATGGAAATGCCCTGTTCCTGAGCTTCAACTTGATATTTTTGGGGGATCGATCGGTCACCGGTCACTACGATTAGCTGAACCTTTGAGGCAATAGCATATTCAATGATATCATAACGATCACCGACAATGATAATATCCTCCTGTCCGAGTTGGCCTCGAATTGTTTTATAATAATCATCAATTACCGATACATTCCCTTTGAAATACTTCGTTCCTTGGGAAAGAAGGGTTCCGTTTAAATCCGAAAGAAGGTTATCCATGGATGTTTCGAGTTTTCGAAAATCTCCTGAGATAAGGCTTACGGCAATGTCTTTAATGCTTACGATGCCGAGAAGTTCCTTGTGCCGGTTTACAACCGCCAGGGTGGCAATCTTTTCTTCATCCATAAGTTTGTAGGCCGATAGGATTGACGCATTTTCGCTGATTCCCTCGGTGATATGAAAATCAAGGTCGTTGATCTGAACTTTTACATTGTCGATCAGTCTTGGCGCGGCAAGTTCAAAACGATCAAGCACAAAGGTACTCTCCTTGCTCAGAGGTCCTAAAACACAGGGAAAGGAATCGTAGCCGAGTTTGTTTTTCAGGTAGGATAAGGCAATAGCCGATACTACGGAATCGGTATCAGGGTTTTTATGACCAAATATTAAAATTGACATAACACTGCTCCTTTATTGTTAATGTTGATTTTAAATAGAAATAAACTAATATTAATTTTCTAGAAAAGAAGGTAAAAGAAAAAATCCGTACGTGAAATGAAGTACCACCATAATATACACTATAGCCATACAAGTCAATAGAAGGGCAGGGGGAAATTCTAGAAATAATAAAGAAATCAATCCGCCGTCTGTAAAGTGGCCGTGAAGTTTGTTATAATGATAAGGAGAGACAAAGAGGAGGGGATGTTTTGAAAACCTACGAAACGATAAAATATGATGAGATCAGCGGAAATATCGGTAAGATTATGATCGCCAGACCCAAAGCACTAAATGCATTAAATCATAAGGTTTTATTGGATTTAGAGGAACTATTAACCGAACTCGAACCAAAAGACTTAAAAGCGCTGATTATTACGGGAGAGGGGAAAGCCTTTGTAGCAGGGGCAGACGTACAGGAAATGAAAAACATGGATCCGCAGCAAGCAAGAGACTTTGCGCTCATGGGCCAGTCTTTGTTTAAGAGAGTTGAACAATTTCCTTGTCCGGTAATTGCAGCAATAAATGGCTATGCCTTAGGCGGCGGTCTGGAATTGGCCCTTAGCTGCGACTTAAGAATTGCTAGTGAAAATGCGAAATTTGGGCAACCGGAAGTCGGTTTAGGCATTATTCCCGGCTTTTCAGGAACTCATCGATTAGCAAAACACGTAGGAATATCCTTTGCAAAAGAGTTGATCTTTACAGCGGAGATAATTAATAGTGAGAAAGCTTTGCAGTTCGGGCTAGTCAGCCGCCTCACCTCAGAGGGAAAGGTTGTGGAAGAAGCTATAAAAATTGCAAAAAAGATCAGCAACAATAGCCGGTCAGCGGTAAAATACGGCAAGATTGCTATTGAAAAATCTTTTATGCAAAATCTGGACACCGCAAATTTAATTGAGCGGGATTTGTTTGGACTTTGTTTTGCCACATCGGATCGTGAAGAAGGGATGGAAGCCTTTCTAGATAAAAGGAAACCGGATTTTAATTAAGGAAAAAGAAGTTTTAATAAATTTAAAGGAGGATGTATATGAAAAAGATTGGTATTTTAGGTGCCGGAACCATGGGAACCGGAATTGCTCAGACTTTCGGAATTCATGAGTTTGATGTTGTGGTCCGTGATTTGTCCGAAGAAAGTTTAGAAAAATCAAAAAAAACGATTAAAAAAAGCCTGGAAAAATTGATTGCTAAAGGAAAAATTGAAGAATCAAAGCTTGCAGAAACCATGAACCGAATTACTTTTACCGTGGATGTTGAAAAAATAAAAGGCTGTGATATGGTAATTGAAGCGGTTACAGAAAATATGGTGGTGAAAAAGAAGATTTTTCAGGAACTTGATGAAGTCTGTAAAAAAGAAACGGTTTTAGCAACCAATACTTCCTCCTTGTCCATTACAGAGATTGCCACTGCTACGAACCGTCCGGAAAAAGTTCTGGGTATGCACTTTTTTAACCCGGTACCGATGATGAAGCTTGTGGAAATCATTAAGGGAATTGCTACGGATAAAGCAGTAGGAGACCAAGTGGTGGAATTAACCGAAAAAATAGGGAAAACACCGGTGGAAGTAGAAGAA
>JBEPWR010000211.1:0-3390 GCA_041642335.1 Eubacteriales bacterium | reverse complement strand
CACTATTCCTTTTGGCACCGTTTGCTTATTGAGGGGACAGAAGCCGTGTATTTGCCTGAGATCTTCGGTTTCTTTCCGGCGCTGATCCTGCAGTTAACGGTATTGGCGGGCTTTTATATGGCAGCGCGAAATTATGCTAAGAGAAATAAATTTTAATCCTTGGAAAATAAGAGAAACTGCTCCTCTCAGACGTGAATCGAATAGAGGGGGGGAGAAAGGAGAAGGAAAATGAGCGAAGAATTTTTGGACTGCATGCATGAAGCCTGTCCGATACCACTGATTAAAGCATTAAAGAAACTGAATAAAATGAAAGCAGGAGACCTGCTGATTATGCAAACGGACCATAACTGCTCGATTACGAATGTCGTTGAGTGGGTGGAAAAACAGGGGCATAAAATGGATTATATTGAAACCGGTAAAGGAGAATGGGAAATCTATATTGAAAAGGTGGATCCCGATGAATAGTTTATATGAACGCGTTTTTAAAAATCCCTGGCCTTATTGGGTAGCAGGAATCCTGTTAAGTCTGCTGAATATTTTATTACTCGCGGTTACAGGATCGACCTGGCGGGTTACCTCGGGATTCTTGTACTGGGGAATGTGGATCCTGGAAAAAATCGGCTACAATAGTTTTGAAAACAGCTATTTTGCCATCTATGGAAATTTTAATACCGGAGAAACCTTTTTATTAAATACCGTCAGCATGTTAAATATTACTGTGGTTTTAGGCGCACTTCTTTCCGTACTTATGAGCAGAGAATTCAAATGGCGAAAGATCAAAGACCGTAAACAACTGGCCTTCGGAATTTTTGGAGGACTATTGATGGGTTATGGTGCAAGACTGAGTTTCGGATGCAATATCGGAGCCTTCTTTAGCGGGATTCCCTCCTTCTCCCTCCATGGATGGATTTTTGCTCTGTTTATGGGAATCGGGGGAGTGATCGGCTCGAAAATTCTGATGCGTTATATGGTCTAAAAGCTAGATGAATCCTTTCGAATTTTCGGAATGCATTAAAAAAGCCTCCTAGAGGAAATAATTTTAGGAGACTAGAGAATTCGGTCTTAACAGAATCCACGATGGGATGACTGCAGAAATTTTTTAAACTCCTCTTCATAGACGGAGAGAGGATGTTTTTTACGGTAAGCTGCATAGTAACTGCTGTTTATGCTAATACCTTCCACTTCGATAACCTGAAGGGTATTTTCATAGAGTTCCCGCTCAATGGTCAACTTCGGAATAAAAGCGGTACCCTTACCGGATACTACTGAGCTTTTTATGGCTTCCATAGAGTTTAACTGATACATGATATTCAGGTCATTCGGTTGTAAGGACACTTTTTTCAGCGCCTTTTCGATGGCTTTTCGTGTTCCGGAACCTTTTTCCCGGGAGATCAGGGGAAGCTGTAAAAATTCCTCCAAAGAAAGATTCTTTTTTTGAGCAGGCGATGAGGTAACCAGTAATAAGGGGTCTTCAGCGATTAATTCGGTAACAATTCCTTCGTCTTCAATATCTTCCTGGATAATGCCGAGATTTATGGAATTATCCTTCAGCCGTTTGATGACTTCCTGGGAGTTGCAGATATTAAAGTTAATGCTGATGTCCTTATGTTCATGTTTGAAAATATAAATACTGCAGGGAAGAGCATGTTCCCCGATGGCTTTGCAGGCTCCGAGATACAGTTCTTTTTTGGAGGATTTAAAATTGCTTAAATCCCGTTCAATGTTACTTTGAAGGGATAAAATGGTTTCCGCATAATCAAATAGGATTTTTCCCGCATCGGTCAACTCCACGCCCCGATTGCTTCGAATTAAAAGTTTGGAATCCAGTTCTTTTTCCAAGGCCTGCAGTTGCATACTTAAACCGGGTTGAGTAAGATGCAGCTCCTTTGCTGCTTTGGATATGCTGTTGAGTTTTACGGTGATATAAAATGATTTTAAGTTCTGTAGATTCATAAAACAACTTCCTTTCATAGGGCGTATCGATCGATTCATTGCTAATATTATAACATATATCCAAAGTCTATACGAAAAAAATTGGAAATGAGGCTGGAAGAAAGAGCGGATAAGGAACTGTTATGGACTATAATGAATACTAATTATTCAATATGGATAATTTATATTATAATGGTATTAGATAAAAATTTAACACATAGATGAAATCATCATTTATCAGGTGAATGTCATAATTCTATACTAGGAGGAATAAAAAATGAGCGAAAAACAAATGTCAAGAAAAAGCTTTCTAAAAGGGATGGGAACAACCCTGGCGGGAGCAACGGTTTTAGGTGGTATGAGTGGAGTATTAACTAGAGAATCATCAGCCGCTCCAGAGAATCAGGGAGAGGTTTCTTATCCACTAAAATATACAAAAGTGGACCCTGAAAAAGCTGCAGACTGGGCATATGCCGGTTACAAAGAAAAAGGTGGATGAGGGATCGGTGTCGCCGAAGGTCTTTTCGGCACGTTAGCTGATGAAGTAGGATACCCTTACAATCAATATAATACTCAGATGTTTAAATCTTTTTCCGGAGGATTTGCAAGCGAAGCTTCTTTATGTGGAGGGCTTGGCGTTGCCGCAACCTTCATTGGAGCGGTGTTAACACCGGATGAAGCAAGACCGGTAATCAAAGAGATGTTTGACTGGTACAGAGCTGCAGAATTACCGATGTATGATTCAGGTAACCGAACCATTGAGACTACTACAGTAGCTGGAAGCACACTCTGTTATGATTCTGTAAGCAAATACATCAAAAAAGAAAACTTAGCTTATGGAGATCCCGATAGAAAAGAGCGATGTGCATCCGTATCTGCAGATATCGCGAAGTATGTTGCAGAAGTACTGAACAAAAAATTAGGTTAATAATTAGCTCAGACAAGCCGTGTTTCGGAAAGAAATCCTTCCGAAACATGGCTTTTTTTATGGTTTTTATGTTAAAATAAGCATAACGAACAAGGACTGTACTAGATGCAGGCTAAAGGAGAAGTGTCCATGAAAATGAAAGAAAAGTTTCAGCGTTTCAATGCAAAGGTTTTTTTTGTTACAATCATCCCGTTTCTAATCCTTGCTCTAATCGGAGTGCAGTTTATCGAAGGATTGGTGGTTTACTTATTTTTAGGGATTTTGGTCTCCTTACATTCTGCGGTTTATCAGAAGTATAAGAAACGAGAATAATAAAGACTGAAGAAGAATTCCTGGAGGCTACCGAATGGAAAACACAAAAAAAATCCAAATACAACAAATCAAGGATGGCGTAACTGAGGAGATAGAGGATCGGGTAGTGGTGGAATACCCCTTAACGATCTATTTGAATGAAGAAGAATTTATCACCCTATTATGCTCACCGAATTCTTCGGAAAATCTTACGTATTTAGCCTTGGGTTTTTTAATCT
>JBEPWR010000210.1:0-3407 GCA_041642335.1 Eubacteriales bacterium | reverse complement strand
AGAATCCTAATCTCCTCCTTTCATTTTATTTTTTAATTTTTTTTAATTCGTGTAGATAACTTCATCATCTTTACTATAACCGAATATTGCGGGCATATATTCTTCTTTTGATTTAGGATATACGTACCACATTTTCCCTAATCTATTCTGGATGATCTTCGCTTCTTGTTTGTTTCCATCCCTATACTCTACGATAATCTTCTCAATTCTTTCATCAGTAATAATCCCACTAATGACCGGAAGCGCTTTAGGATTCCCTATTCGGTTGGATTTTCCAATATTTGAGAAACCATAAGTCATTGGTTTCCTGGTCATATAGGAACCTACATCAGTACCGGCAATCCACTCATACCCCGTTATAGATTGTTCAACTAATCCCATGTAAGCGGATTCAGTATAATTTTGTGGTATATAAAAAACAACCCTGCCCTGATCGACATCCGATATATGGACCACTTCTTCCACAAGTATATTCGCTTTATCCATTGCTTTCTCTACGCTTCCAGTATAAATATTAACGCTTGCAAAAACAAAACCCAAAACTACGATAATAATAAAGAATCGATTCTTCTTATTCAATATTCCTTCCAATTTTGTATGCCTCCCTATCATAAAAGTACATTTATAAAGCCTGTAGTTTTTACAATTCTGATTTTAGAAAGGAGCTGTTTCTAAAATGGACTTGATCTGTTTTATATGAGAACTACGGTCATATGCGGAGTTGTCAATTATATATTTATTTAGCGGCAGGGATTGATAAATCTCCTGCTCAAATGCATGTCTCTCTTTAAGAATCCCTATGACGCCTTCAACTCCGTTAAAATTATTTTCCAGCCCATAACCTTGGTTTGTATAGTAGTCTATAAATCCTTCAAACCAAGCTTTAGACCTTTCATCTATGACTTTTTTAAAGGATGCTTCAATATTCTCTTGCTCCAGATAAAGCAAAATCGGCTCTAATGGAGCAACGATTTCAGCCAATCGGTTGATATAATCCACCGTAATCTTTTTGGGTTCGTTGTTTCTAATCATCGTTACGGTAACCGGATTTTGAATAAAGCAGCATTCAAAAATAATTATTTGATCTTTATTCCTATACTGATGAGTAAAATCCTCCCATCGCTTAAGTATCAAGTCCCGATGAATATCTATTGGTAATTCGTATATATCCTTTTTAACTATATCGATAAGGAACTTGTCCTCAAATTCGATATCCTGTTCTTCCATGGCTTTTCTATAGAATATTAAATATCCATTATAATGATCTGTTTTAATACGGTCCAGAATACCTTTGCAGCTATAGTGACGTTGCTCTAATCTCTGATATTCATTTTTAGTAAAATAAGCTACTCCCTCATAGTCTGCAGGATGATTTATATTTCCTTCGGAAAAAAGGTCTGATTTAACCCCTTTGTCCTGAAGAATCTCATGGACCATTCGTGCGGTTGTGGTTTTCCCGGATCCCGGTAACCCCTCTATAAGAATTAATTTAGTTGGCATCATTATCTCCTTCATATTCACTTTTGAGTAGCCCGTAATGGAAAAGATCATAGTACTCTCCCCATTTTTTTACGTGCTGTCTTAACGTACCTTCATACTTCATACCGATTTTTTCCATTACTTTCCCGGAAGCCGGATTATTATCCATATAGCGGGCATAGATTCGGTTTAGGTTTGCTTCTTCAAACCCATAACGAATCAAGCGTTTTGCCGCTTCGGTACAGTAGCCTTTCCCACTGTATTCTTTTCCGATCCAATAGGCGATTTCCCCGTGATCATAGATTTTATTTAGCCCTAGGGTTATAGCACCGATTAGATTTTTTTCTTCTTTATCTGTAATCGCAAGGGTTAGAGCTTTATTTTTTATAAAGTCCTCTTCGTGGGTATTGATCCATTTTTCCGCTTCTCCATCCCCGTAAGGGTGTGGAATATACAGGGTGGTTTTCGCAACATATTTTGTCCCCGCTAAGGCTTGAACCTTTTTTGCATCGGATAGCTTGAAGGGTCTTAGCGTTAGCCGTTCTGATTGAAGGGTCGGCAGTTTTTTCATCATTATTCTCCTCTCCTAAAATTTATTTATACAGCCGAAGCATAAATCCGGGAAGATTCTCCCCAGGGATGATAACCAGTCCCGATATACTCAAATCCATATTTTTCATAATATCCGATATGACTTGTTGCAAGATAAACATGAGAAAAACCAGCGGTCCTTGCATCCCATTTTGCCTGCTCTAAAAGTATGGCACCATAACCATTTCCTCGCTGATCCTCCGCAATATAGACCGCACAGATCCAAGGGTACAAATCCATCCGACTGATAAAATCATTCGTAATAAGCCCTGCACAGCCAATGATCTGATCATCCTCCATTAAGAGGTACCACTGGGGTAAAGGGTTCCTGCTGGTGATGCTATGTGTAATACAATCATCATATACCATCATACTGTTGTCGTTTGCCCAATGCTCCTGAAAGTATTTAATTGCCCGATCTTTATATTCCGGTTGTTTTTTTACGGATCGTACCTTCAATATGATCTTCCTTTCCTTGCTTTTGACTGGAAACGTAGATTAGCCTTCCTTTTACGAGTTGTTCTTTATAGATATTATATCATTAATTCTGTATTGCTAATTCTTTTTTCTCCAAAGGAAAGATTTGTACAGCTTTTCCATCAATCATTTTTACTGTGAATACGTCTATATTTCTCCCTTCAGTTTCATCAAGATATGTTAAAAATTCCTCCGTGGTTACCGGCGCAAAGGTGAATTCCGTTACCATGTACTGTGTGCATTCTTCCGCAAGAGGAATTTTTATTATGTCGCCACTCTCCAGTAACTCTACTTCCAGTAAAGTATTCTTTGCTACATCGTAATCGATGATCCTTCCAACAATCGTTTCAATTTCCGTAACCTTGTTTAATAAGTCCTTAATATATATCAGTTCCATATTTGCGGTTTTAAGAGACTGATTCGTATCTACTCCCGGCATTTGCTGCTCCAGGTGAGTTAGTCGGTTTTCTAAAGCGCTTATTTCGCTTTGATAATCTTTCACTTCCGCCACTTCATTTTCCAGGAGATTGTCCTCGTTATCAAGATCTTTCAGATGGTTTACAGCAATCAGAAGCACAGAAATCATAATAATAATCGTCGCAGTGATCAGTAAAACAGGCTTATTATCCACTTTACTCATCCTCCAATTTTTTAATAGAGTGTTACACTATTTTTTAGTGTTATCAAAGAAAAATACCTCACCATAAGTTCCGTCTTCAAACTTTGCATCAGCATGCTCTTCGATCAGTAGATAATCTCCTTTGGTATGTTCAGCGATAATCCGGTTCCAGAATTTCACCGAGCTCAGATTTTTCGGATGTCTTTTTAGCTGCCATATGCCCCGAAACCGGTCAAAAGTT
>JBEPWR010000209.1:0-3424 GCA_041642335.1 Eubacteriales bacterium | reverse complement strand
ATGCTCTATTTCCAACTCTAAGGCATCAATATCATCATCCAGTTCAAAGACCGAACGGGCTCGGTCCAAATCCTGTTTTGCCAGAGACTGTACCGATACTTCAATAATGTTTTGTACCATGGATCCCATCTTTAAAAGTTTAATATTCAACGTTTTTAATTCCTCTTGAAATTGACTTCGCACAAGACCACCTCTTTTTATTATAATTTTATCATATTACAGACAAAAAACGAATTTTTTCTCATTGCTGATATTATAATTCTATTTTATTTTCCCTGTGTTAATTTTCCGTTAATACCAAGTTAAGTTCTTGTTAAATTTGTAATTCATTTAATGAAGGGCAAAAATGTGATAAAATACTTATAGACCTTTTCATCTTTGAATCATACAGCCCGTTTTTTCATCGGAATCACCCATTTAAACAAGGAGGAAAACAATGGATTTTTTAACCAAAGAAGCATTTACAAACGGCTACACCCGCCCGTACTACAGAGGCCCGTTAGGACCTATACTACATAATAATGGAAGCGCCACACTTTTCCTTTGGTCCCCAAGTGCGGATAAGGTTCAGGTCGTTCTATACGACCGGGAAAATCCCGCAAAAGTGGTAAAAGACGATCTATCTATGGAAAAAAGCGAGAAAGGTTCCTGGTATATTCTGTTGAATGAAAACAATACGGGTTTATCGGATCTGGAAGGTTTTTATTATCATTACAAGATCACGAGGAAAGGAAAAGCGGTATTGGCGTTGGACCCCTATGCTCCTTCCATGGCTACCTGGAACCAGGAAAACCCCGATACGCGGGTAGGCAAAGGGGCTATCGTAAACCCTTCCGCCATTGGGCCCAACCTTGCCTTCCCCGATATCGAGGGCTACGAAAAGCGGGAAGACGGAATTATTTATGAAGTCCATGTCCGGGATTTTACTTCAGACCCGAATATCGAATCCGAGCTCAAGCACCCCTTCGGAACCTTTACCGCCTTTATCGACCGCTTGGATTATATTAAAGATCTTGGCGTAACCCATGTACAACTGCTTCCCGTGATGAGTTATTATTTTGCCAATGAGACCAAGCGAAGTGAGCGGAACCTCGAGTATTCTTCTAAAGGCAATATTTATAACTGGGGCTATGACCCTCACAGTTATTTTTCGATTACCGGAATGTACTCCGAAGATCCCGCGGATCCTACAAAACGCATCGAAGAATTTAAAACCTTAGTCCAAGCGATTCATAAACGGGGCATGGGGGTAATTCTTGATGTGGTCTATAACCATACCGCCTCGGTTCATATTCTTGAAGATCTGGAGCCCCAGTACTATCACTTTATGAATGCTGACGGAACACCCCGGGAAAGTTTTGGGGGAGGTCGCCTGGGGACCACCCACAGAATGGCTCGACGTCTTCTTCTGGATTCCATTCTTTATTGGGTTCGGGAATATAAGGTAGACGGCTTTCGATTTGATATGATGGGGGACCATGATGCGGAAACGATTCAGATGGCCTATGATGAGTCGGTGAAAATCAATCCGAATATTCTGATGATCGGTGAAGGTTGGCGAACCTATGCCGGAGACGAAGGCGGTCGAAGCGTATTGGCTGCAGATCAGGACTGGATGCAGTACACCCAAAGTGTCGGATCCTTTTCCGATGAGTTTCGAAATGAGCTGAAATCCGGCTTCGGCTCCGAAGGGCAGCCCCGCTTCTTAACGGGAGGTCCCCGCAGTATTCATTTAATTTATGATAACCTTCGGGCCATGCCTCAAAATTTTAAGGCCAGCCATCCCGGGGATGTGGTTCCCTATATCGAGGCCCATGATAACCTGACCCTTCATGATGTCATTGCCCAATCGATAAAAAAAGATCCCAAATACCATGAAGAGGAAATTCAGCGACGGATCCGATTAGGAAACTTGATGGTACTTACCGCCCAAGGCACGGCTTTTGTTCATGCCGGCCAGGAGTATGGAAGAACCAAGCAGTTTCTACATCCCGATTACAGGGAACCGGTAAAAAATCCGCCCTATAAATCCACATTTATGACGGATCAGAACGGAAAGCCCTTTGAGTACCCCTATTTTATTCACGATTCCTACGATTCCAGTGATGCCATAAATCTTTTTCACTGGGCAAGGGTTGAGGACGCTGAGAAATATCCTCATCAGGTCCAGACTAAAGACTACACCAAGGGGCTGATCCATTTACGCCGTTCCAGCGATGCTTTTCGCCATAAGACCATGGATGCGGTTTTCCGGAAAATCACAAAAATCCACGGAGAGGAAATCGGTTCCTGGGACCTTGTTATTGCCTATCGGCTGGAAAACTCCGAAGGCACAGAGGCCTATTATATTTTTATTAATGCGGATCTTATTTCCCGGAAAGTGACCTTTCACCATGATTTACGAAACGGAGAGGTTCTTGTGGATCGGGAAAGAGCCGGGACCAGGAAAATCTCCGATCCGACAGGGTTCTTTTTGGACAATCAGTCCATCACGATGGATCCTTTAACTGCCGTAGTAATCAGAACCAAAGAGGTTTATCTCGGATATTAGGAATAGGAGGGATGATATGCACTCAATTAAGACCTTACTTTCAGGTATTGCTGCCGTGGCCGGTTCATTTCTTGCCATGATGTGCTGAGTCGGGCCGGTGATTCTGGTGTCCCTCGGGTTAGGGACCTTCGGTCTTTCCTTTTTTCAATCCTTAGCACCCTACCGTCCGATTTTTATTTTTCTTGCAGCCGGCTCCCTAGCCTATGTCCATATTCAGATGGAACGGGGGAAAATGAGTCGGAAATATGAAAAACTCATCTGGGTGGTTACGGTGATTGCTTTTGTTTTCCTCTTCCTGCCGATACTGATCAACCAGTTTGGTTTTCTACGGTAAGAAAGGATAAGAAAGGGACTTTTTATAACAGTAAAACCCCATTGGGCCTCTCCGGATTTAATAGGCTCCAATGGGGTTTTTTCTATACTTTTTCGCTAACACTACTCCTCATGGGCCCGAAGATCCTGAATCAATAATTGCACGGATTCCCGTCCATTCCAAACATTCATCTCCGGAAAAAACACCACATCCACAGCACCGGGACTTTGAAGCTGTTCAAAGTATTCCTCCACCATATTAAAGCCGATGGCTTCAAAATCCTGCTTGCCTCCAGTCACTCTTCCTTTGAGTTTTAAATGATTTTTTTCTTTTCCCATGCGTTTTTTCCCTGTCTCGGGAACTCGCAGTCCTTCCAGAAGAAATAAGGGTTTTTCATTTCCCATTCCATAGGGCTCCATCCGTTGAATGGTTTCAATAAAACCCTTATGGAGCTTTTCTTCCGGCACCTCCGCGTAAATTTTAATTTTTTTTAAAAACAGCTCCGGATCTTCCGTCTTGAGGGCTTTTGCCCGCCGATTCAGTTCTTCCCGCAGTATGGG
>JBEPWR010000208.1:0-3426 GCA_041642335.1 Eubacteriales bacterium | reverse complement strand
GGTGGTTAAACTCTGATCCTTTAAGATCTCTTTTTCCAGATCTTTAATATCCGAGTTGGGATCCTCTGTAAGTCGGATAATATTTCTCAGGGCAACCGGCCAAGCCGGCATTTCTTCTATACTGGCTACAATTTCCTCCATACGTACTTTTTTCATCGTCATCCCCCCTAACTTATTGTTTTCGGGTCTTGTAATATTATTCGGCATTTTCTCCAAAATTCTTTGAAACAATTTTTCTCTCATAGACTTCATTAAACAAGCTTGAACTGATAATAAAATCCGCCGTCGCCTTGTTGGGGGCTACGGGTATATCATATAAAGCAGCAATTCGAAGCAATGCCTTAACATCCGGATCATGGGGTTGTGCCTCCAGGGGATCCCAGAAAAAAATCATCATATCAATTTTTTCTTCCGCAATGGCAGCTCCCACCTGCTGGTCTCCTCCTAAGGGTCCGCTTTTATAGCCCTTCACCATGAGCTCCGTATGATCTTTGAGCAACTGCGCAGTGGTTCCTGTCCCCACTAAGCTATGGGGTTCCAATAATTCTTTGTGTTTTCGGACCCATTCAATAAGGTCTTTTTTTCGGTTATCGTGGGCAATTAAGGCAATACTCTTCTTTCTTTTTGATTTCGCTAGTCGATATCCATATTTCATCTGTTTAGCCTCCATTATCTACAAACAATTGTTTTTTATTTTACGTAAAATATATTCTATCCCCTGACGGGTCTGTCCTGGCCATGAATTACAAAATATAGGGCCAGAAAACGTGCATTGCCGCAAAGACAAATACCAGAACGCCCACCCAGCGATGGACCCTCCTCCAGTGTTTCTTAAAAGCTTTGACTCTTGGTCCGATCAGCGCAATCAGCGCCATTAGAAGAACCGTATAGAGCAAAAGGGTTCCGGTATGCCATGTGGTTAAACTGAAGGCCTGAGACCCGTGGTAAAAACCAATGGCTAAAATTACAAACCCTATAATCGGATGGGCTTTTCTTGAAAATTGATAAAGTCGTCTCCAGTTTTGAGCTTTTTCTTTACCCTGCTCCTTCTGTTTTTTAACATAGAGCGTTTTTATTGGGAAAATACTGCCCATAATCACAATCAAAACGATGTTGGTCCATCCTGCAAGCGTAACCATGAATCGGCCTCCTTTTTACTTAAGAACAGTTCTATTCCACTGCCTTACTGCTTATCTTGATCAATTCATTGATTCCCCAGGCTTTTATCAATGTTTTCCCGAAGCCCTTCCGTAAGCTTTTCTGTTAAGGTATTGGCTTCATCTCCCTCGGAGGGATAGGTTACAAAGTATTTTCCTAACTGATATGCTTTCATTGCCGGTTCTTTTTCCTTCAGTTCTTGGAACCGGTTTTCTACCTTCTCCTGAACAATTTTTCTTTTTACCTCATCACAAAAAGGCAAGACTCCTACAAAAGTCTGGCTCCCGTACTGCAGCAAATGATCAGTCTCAAATAAAAGATCTTCGATTTCCCCTTTGATAAGGGAAGACAGCCGGTAATATTCCTCTTCAATGAATTGATTCTGCAGTTCTTCCGGTTTGAAAAAAGAAGCGATCATAACCGAAACCGCATAACTGCCTTTTTGCGCTTTGAAAAGTTCTCTTCGAAGCAGCGCAGGAAAATCCATGTGAATTTCTTCCGTGGAAGCCTGTTCTCTTTTTTTAATCAGTTTTCCGGTTTTTTCGAGTAAAATCTTTTCGGAAAAGGGTTTTGCAATAACATCCGAGGCTCCCCGCATAATCAATGTCAGGATCTTTTCTTTTTTCGTATCCGAGGTTAAGGCGATCATCGGGACGAAGGGATGTCTTTCCTGAATTTTACCCAAAACTTCCAGTCGGTCCTCCTCCCGGGAATCCATGTCAATAAAAACCATGGAAAAACGCTTTTGGTCCGGAGTTTCCAAAAAACTTAACAGCTCCGAGGAATCCTCGTACTCATAAAAATCCAGTGTTAAGGGCTTTAATGTGTATTTTATGTTTTGCCGCAAACTGGTGATTGATGCGAGAATCAATGCCGTAGGTTTCATATGTAACCCTCCCTTCCTCTCACTTTTAATTTTTATACCCCTTTCTTACTCATAATAACAGCTTGTTCCTAGGCGAAATCCGTCATAGAACAAAAAATTCGACAGTATATCCCTATATACTGCCGAACCGCCTGTTATGCTTTTGTATCGAGTATTCCTGCACCTATACTAAAGTGCAGTTACAGCAGCTGTAACTGCTCGCCAAGATCTTTACGGTCCGTCTTTTTAAGATAGGTACCGATGGTGGCAACGCTGCCCCGGTAGTAGTCCATGTCTTCAAAGTCCACTTCTTCCAGCTGTTTGATCTCTTTTAGGGTACTGTCCTTTTTCGGCTTCAGCACCTGGACCCCTCTGGAGTGCCGGGTGTTTTTCTCCTTGATTTTTTTGGTGTTAAATATTAATACTTTCTGAATACTGCTGATGGCCACAAAATCCTTTTCTTCCTTGATAAATTCCAAATGAATCAGGGAAAATTCATCATTATAGGCCTTGGCCAGTTTTTTCCGATTGGTTTTGGTTTCATAGCTGGATAGGGGAATACGGGCTGCTTTTCCGGTGCTGTAGAAGAAGAGCATCCATCCGCTGTAATCCAAAGTGGAGGTCATATAAATGATTTCCTCATCCTTTTCAAGGTCCAACAGATTCGGCAGGAAATCCCCTAATACGCTGGCCTTGGAATCTTCCAGTTCATAAGCCTTCAGCTTATATACCTGATGCTTATTGGAAAAGAACAGTAGATCCTCTTTATTGCTGCCCTCCACCTCCTGAACAATCCGGTCGTCATCCTTGAGTTTATGGTCATTGCTGACTCTTAAGGAGGTTAAGGGGATCTTTTTGAAGTATTGATCCTTTGTCATAAAGAATTTCACATTATACTCACTGATCAGAATTTCTTCTTTAAAATCCTGAACCTTGTCTTCATGAATCAGTGTGGTCTTACGGTCCTGCCCGTATTTTTCCATCACGCGCTCCAAATCCTTACTGATCAGCTTTTTGATCTTCGTTTCGCTCTCCAAGGTTTTTTGCAGTCCCTGGATATCCTTTTCCAGCCGCTTAATATCCTTGGTTTTCTTTAGAATGTATTCCTGGTTAAAATTCCGAAGTTTGATTTCCGCAATGAAGTCCGCTTGGATTTTGTCGATGGAAAACCCTTCCATTAGATTCGGTACTACTTCCCGGTCAACCCTCGTATCCTTTACGATCTTTACCGCCTTATCAATATCAAGCAGAATTTTTTCCAAACCCTTTAGTAAGTGCAGCTCCTTCGTTTTATCCGTAATATCGTATTGAAGTTTTCTTCGGATACAGTCCATCCGGAATTTCGTCCATTCCCTAAGAATTTCCCGGACTCCCAGCACTCTCGGGGAACTGTTGATCAGTAC
>JBEPWR010000207.1:0-3499 GCA_041642335.1 Eubacteriales bacterium | reverse complement strand
CGGTAGCCTTAATTGTGGATACAAACTCATTTTTTAGAAAGGAGGGCAAGTAATGTCACAAAATCAGCAGTACGTAATATTCAAACTGGAGGGAGAGAGCTACGGCATCCCGATTGAATACGTAAAAACCATTGAAAAAATGACGGAAATGACCCGGGTCCCCAATGCCCCCGAATATGTGGAAGGGGTAATCAATCTGCGGGGGGAAGTGGTCCCCATCATCAATATGCGAAAACGTTTCAGCCTTCCCGAGCTTCATCAGGAGGAGGAGACCAGAACCATTATATTAGAACTTGAGGAAATCAGCGTGGGAATGCTTGTGGACAGTTCCTCTGAAGTGCTGAGTATCGACGACAGCGCCATTGATCAGACCATCAGCCTGGATACCGCCGTACAGGACGAACACATTCGGGGAATCGGAAAAATTGATGAACGGATGATCATTCTTTTGAATCTTTATAAGGTGCTGAAAATAGAGGATAGTGAAAAAGTTTCGTAAAAAACCGCCAAAGGAGGGATTTGATGTCTTCGATGTCCATTGACAGTTTGAACCAACAACATCTCGACGTACTTAAGGAAATCGGAAATATCGGTGCAGGGAACGCAGCAACGGCTTTGGCCAGAATGCTGGATAAAAAGATTGATATGGATGTGCCGAAGATCAAAATTCTGGATATTCAGGAAGTAGCAAAGGTCCTGGGCGGGGAGGAAAATATCGTCGCGGGAATCTACTTCAATGTACATGGGGATATTCAGGGAAACATCATGTTTTTACTGGATATCCATTCTTCCAAACTGCTGACGAACATGTTAATGGGAAAAAGCAGCAGTGAAGATCAGCTCGATGAGATGGACCGTTCGGCCCTGCAGGAGGTCGGCAATATTTTATCGGGAGCCTATATCTCGTCCTTAGTATCCCTGACCAACTTCAACATCCAGCTGTCCGTGCCGTCCCTCGCCGTGGATATGGCCGGTGCGGTAATGAGTGTTCCCGCAATCCAGTTCAGCGAGATCAGTGATAAGGTGCTCTTTATCGAAACGGAACTGAAGGAAGGGGAGGATCTGGTGGAGGCCCGGTTTTTCCTGATCCCTGACGAACCCTCTTTCGAGAAGATCCTGAACAGTCTGGGAGTGTATTAGCCTATGGGAAATATTATTAAAGTGGGAATGGCGGATCTGAAAATCACGGACCATCAGGGCGTGCTGACCACCTTAGGGTTGGGCTCCTGTATCGGGATTACCCTCTATGACCCTATGAAAAAAATCGCGGGAATGGCTCATATTATGCTGCCCGACAGTACCCAGATTAAAAACAACAGCAACAAAGCGAAATTTGCGGATACGGCGATTGATGTGCTGATTGAGGAAATGCTGGGAAAAGGGGCACAGCAGCGAAACCTCAAGGCAAAGCTTGCCGGCGGGGCCCAGATGTTCAGCTTCGGGAACAGCGGAAATGATATTATGAAAATCGGGCACCGAAATGCCCTTGCGGCGGAGAAAAAGCTGACGGAACTGAAAATTCCCATACTCAGCAGGGATGTGGGAGGAAGCTACGGACGAACGATTGAACTCTATGGTGAGGACGGCCGGCTCTTTATTAAAACCATCGGTCACGGTAGCCGGACCATCTAAAAACAGATTAGGCTAGGAGGCTTACATCTATGGAACATCAAGGCCTTTGGAAGGATTATAAGGAAAAAAAGGATCCGAAAGCACGGGAAAAATTAATCGAGCATCATGTGGATATCGTAAAAATTGTAGCCGGACGACTGAGTATTCAATATGGAGGCCATGTGGAATATGAGGATCTGGTCAGCTACGGGATTTTCGGACTGATTGATGCGCTGGAAAAATTTGATCCGGCCAAGGAAGTGAAATTCCGGACCTATGCCCAAATTCGGGTACGGGGAGCCATTATCGATCAGCTTCGAAACCTGGATTGGATCCCCCGTTCCATAAGGCAGAAGTCGAAAAAACTGGAGCGGGCCTATCAGCATCTTGAAGAGAAGTTCAAAAGACACGCCACCGAGACGGAAGTTGCGGATTACATGGAGATTTCCAAGGCGGATCTTAAGGATCTTCTGACACAGATCAACGGCTTTAATCTGGTATCCCTGGAAGAAAAACTGGAAGAAGGAACAACCTTTGACATGCCCAAAAGGGAAGAAGAGGTCCCGGAAAATATTTACATAGAAAGAGAGACCTTTGACGTCCTCCGGCGCCGAATTGAGGATTTGCCGGACCGGGAAAAACAGGTGATTTCCCTGTATTATTATGACGAACTGACCTATAAGGAAATCGGGGAAATTATCGGGATCTCCGAGTCCCGGGTGTCCCAGATTCATTCAAAAGCCATTATACGATTGAAAAACCAACTGGATTAAGAACTTTCAAATTCTGAGTAGAGGAGTGGGGGGAAATGAAGGACGCTGTAACCATAACGGAAAGTGACTATGACAAGGCTTTGAAAAAAGCCCTGCAGGCCCTGGATGCAAAGGAAAAGGAAGTGGATATTGAAGTTCTCGAACAGAAAACCGGTTTGTTTACGAAAAACAAGGTAAGACTGAAGGTTACAAGAAAAAAGGATCTTGCGGAAAAAGCCGTGGAGCGATCCGAAACCCTGCAGGCAAAGGGGCTTGAAAAAATCGCGGCCCAGTCGCCGAAGGAAGAAGCCGGCTTTACGGTGACCTATGGAGAAGACGGCGTGTATGTTACCATGAAAAGCGAAGATAATTTGGGAAATGATAAAAAAGAGCTGATCAGCTACCTGTCGAAGAAGCAGGTAAAGGACGTAGACAGCAAGTCGCTCTTTGAAATAGATGAGTCCTCGGTGGATGAGCCTGTAAAGGTTGCTCCTGCCCAGGAAGAAGTACTGATTGACTGTGAAATAAAAATTTCCACGGCCAAAGAGGGACTGGAAGGAAATCTGACCCTGACCAAACCCTACGGCGGTAAAATTCCGAAAGTCCAGGAGGTCCTCGAGGCCCTGAAAGGGGAAAAGATTGTCTACGGCATTGATCAGGACCAGATTCGAAAAATCCTTGAACACGGAATCTTTGACAAGCCCTTTCGAATTGCCGCCGGAGACCGGCCGAAAAAAGGCCGGGACGGAGAAATCCGCTACTTAGTGGAAGTAGAGGCCAAGGCGAAGCCGAAAATCAACGAAAGCGGGACCATGGACTTTAAGGAGCTGAACATCATCAACAATGTGGAGGAAGGCACATCCTTAGCAGAGCTGATTGAACCGATGGAAGGCACTCCGGGGAAAAACATCTTCGGGGAGGAGATTCCTCCGGAAAAAGGCCGGGAAGCAAGGCTTCCCAAAGGCAAAAATACGGAAATATCCGAAGACGGAAAAACCTTGGTAGCAGCGAAAACCGGACAGGTGGAATTAGTTGACGGAAAGATTGAAGTCAAAAAAGTCTATGAGGTTCCGGCGAATGTGGACAATTCCACGGGCAATATTGTGTTCAGAGGCAAAGTTCTGGTCCGGGGGAAT
>JBEPWR010000206.1:0-3542 GCA_041642335.1 Eubacteriales bacterium | reverse complement strand
ACCGGATCTTGTGGCCTTCTCCGTAACGATGCCCCTTTACCTACCGGTCTGCGAAAAGGTTGTGAAGTCGGTAAAAGAGAAAAATCCTGACGTTAAAATTGCTGTAGGCGGTCAGGCTTTTAGAAACACCGACAAACTCTGGGAGAAGTGGGATGTTGATTATTATTCCGACACCGCCCTTGAATTTGTTGATTGGGCAGATAAAAAAATTGGGTAGAATAAGCTAAAGAGATTATGCAATATGGAAAATGAGGAGTGGAATACCGATGGTAGACAAGCAAAAAAATGCAAAATCCATCAAAGGTCTTAGCAGTACGAATGCAAAGGCCAATGTGATTGAGCAAACCAGTATCCTTACAAGATCCGCCATCGCGCTGGCGCTGTGTGTAGTAAGTCTTTTATTATTCCGTGGCCCTACCAGCATTGTTTCCACATTTATCATCCCTGCAGTAATCGTACTTTTCTCAAGTGGACGTGAGAGAAGCTCGTTTCTTTATATTGCCACAGGCCTTTTGATCATGACGGGACTCTTTTTTCAAACGCAGATCATTTTCGTACTCGGATATCTTTTGCTGTCTATTGCACTGAAGCGTTTTTTACTGGACTCCGAAATGAAGGTAAGGATTTCACCCTTCGGGATTTTAAAGTACCTTCTTTCGGTGATCCTGGTTTTGTTTGTCGGCATTCAACTAACCCAGATCTTATTTCTCATCCCTCTGCATGATATGATGCTAAGACTTTCAAACCATCAGCCTGTTCGGTATTTTGCCATCCTTCTTCTTGAGGGCGGGGTAATTACGGTGCTGAATCTTTTGATTCTAAAAGCTTTTGCTGCGAGAATCAGAATCAAATCAACAAAGCGTTCCTGAAATAAACGAAGACTGGGCATCTTACGGTTATAAGTTTAAAGCACAATAACAAAAGGCGCAGACTTCGGTCTGTGCCTTTTTGATAAAAATTAGGTTCAAAAATAGCGATAATGGGTAATTACATAAAAGAGCCATAATCCTTCAAGATTAATCAATTGTTAGGAGCGATATTAGGAGCGATACGGGAAAAAATCAGACAAGGGGACAGGGACCTGTCTGATTTAAATCAGATACAGATGAAGGTATGACGGGCGATAGAGTCTTGCACGCGCTCAGATAAATTCAAAGAAAGGTGGAAAATTTATGGAAAAAGAAAAGCTTTATATTTTATGGACAAATGCAGATCCGATCACTTCGGAGAAAATGCTGATGATGTATGCGATCAATGCTAAGAAAAATCACTGGTGGAAGGAGATCACCATCATCATCTGGGGAGCAACCGCAAAACTTGTCTCAGAGGATGAGGTAATTCAGCGGAAGATCAAAGAAGCCCTTGATAGCGGAATCCACGTCAGCGCCTGCAAAGCTTGTGCTGATGAGCTTGAGGTAACCCAAGAACTAGAAAAGATGGGTATTGAAACGAAGTATTGGGGTAAAGGGTTAACAGAAATTCTAAAAGGAAAATCACCACTGCTTACGATTTAGAAAGAAGTTTATTTATGCAGGAAAAAACCATCCCAATGTCGAATGAATAAAAAAGGAACCTTCCTGGAATTGAAAATCAAAGCGCTAAAATTACAATATACCTACAGGCTGAATGACCGGCTGAGGTTTTAAAAACAATCGGGTGACAAACCCATGTATTGGAGGATGTAATGTGATGACCAGTAAGCATGAACAAAGGCAAAAGGATGAAAATAACGATAAATTTCCGATTATAGGTATTGGCGCCTCCGCCGGTGGCCTGGAATCTTTTAGAGACTTTTTTTCCGGCATGAAGAATGATACTGTGCCGGGAATGGCCTTTGTGCTGATCCAGCACATGGCACCGGACCATGAAAGTATGTTGCCGAATATCATTTCCGGTTATACCGGCATGGAGGTACTTCAAGTGGAGGATGGTATGAAAGTGCAGCCGAACCGCATCTATGTCATTCCTCCCAATAGGGATATGTTGATAAGACATGGGAAACTTCAGCTGAAGGATCCTTCCAATCTTAGGGAACAAAGATACACCATCGATTACTTTTTCCGCTCCCTTGCCCAGGACCGGGGTGAATATGCTATAGGTATTGTTTTGTCCGGTACCGGCAGTGACGGAACCCAGGGTCTGCTGGCCATAAAAAGTGCAGGAGGCATAATAATGGTACAAAGTCCCTCCTCTGCAAAATTCGACGGGATGCCCAAAAGCGCACTGGACACCGGAAGGGCGGATTATGAGCTGCCACCGGAAGAGATGGCGGATTTATTAAGGTCCCTTGATTTTTGGACTTTTTCCAAGCATCAGACAGCCTCAATGACTTCCCCCGAAATGGATAACATGCTGGATGAAATCTCCAAGCTGCTCCATTCCCAGACCGGACATGACTTTTCCCAGTACAAAAAAAGCACGGTCAGACGGCGAATCGAGCAGCGCATGGCTGTTAACCAAATTGAAGATATGGACCAATATATCAAGTACCTTGAACAGGAACCTGAGGAAGGGGAGGCCCTGTTCAGAGAGCTTCTTATCGGTGTGACCCGATTCTTTCGCGATCCTGAGGATTTTAGCCTCTTTCAGCAGAAGTGTCTGACATCCTTGTTGGCGGAGAAATCTCCGGACGACCCGATTCGTATCTGGGTAGCGGGGTGCTCTACAGGAGAAGAGGCGTATTCTATGGCCATTATTGTTGCGGAACAGCTGGAAAAACGGAAGAGCGGGAATAAGGTGGAGATCTTTGCCACAGACATAGATAAAAAAGCCATTAAAACCGCGCGAGCCGGAATCTATCCGGCAAGTATTGTGGAAGATGTTTCTGAGGAACGCTTATCAAAGTACTTTGAAGAAAAAACTCCGGAGAATGGGAAAACCTCCGGAACATATAGAATCAGAAAAAAAATTCGGGACATGATGATTTTTTCCGAGCATAATATTATTGAAGATCCCCCCTTTTCCAGACAGGATGTAATAAGTTGTCGGAATCTGTTGATATATATGAACCGTAAGTTGCAAAAAAAAGTGATATCGCTGTTTCATTATGGACTGAGACCCGGGGGATATCTCTTTTTAGGAAGTTCGGAAACCGTGGGTGAATTGGGGGAATTATTCTTAACCCTGGACTCCAAAGCAAAAATTTACCAACGCAAAGAGGGCCCTCAGAGTACCTACTGGACGAAAGCAGGCCGAAGGTCGGGTCCGAAGAAATCGGAGGATAATAACCATCCCGCTTCGGTAAAAAAGAGTACTTCAACGAAACAAAAAGAGGGTTTAAAAAGGTTTGTGGAACAGGAGCTGCTGAAACATCTATCCGTAACCGGCATTTTAGTCAATGGATCCGGTGATATTTTGTATATCCATGGCCGCAGCGGTAGATATCTTGAGCCGGCCTCCTGGGAGACGGACCGGAATGTTCGGAAAATGGTCAGAGAAGGGCTTGAAAGCCCTCTGAATGCCAGTCTGCATAAAACGATAAAAACAGAAACCGTCAGCAGGTATCAGGGGATTCGAGTTCAAACCGATGGAGATCCGATTTC
>JBEPWR010000205.1:0-3559 GCA_041642335.1 Eubacteriales bacterium | reverse complement strand
ACTTAAATGACAGTAAACTCTATATGTGCGGACCGAAACCGATGACCGACGCTACACTGCGTTCCTTGGAAAAGTCCGAGTACCAACGGGAAAACATCTACTACGAAAGTGCCTAATTCCTAGATATCCTGTAAAGCCGTCTGAAGTCTCATAAAAAATGAGTTCTTCGGGCGGTTTTTTTCTTTGCCATGACAAATCCCCCGGGATACTGGTATAATATTATTCTAAGGAGGAATTTCCCATGAGAAAAGAACCGGTATCCCTAATCGGGTGCAAGGAATACGACTATGAAACGGTAAAAAATGCAGTCCGGGAAAGCTTTAAGAACCTGGGCGGCATCGAAAAATATATCGAACCCGGCGATAAGGTCCTTTTAAAGATCAATCTGCTGATTAAGAAAAAACCGGAAGAAGCGGCAACCACCCATCCTTTATTTACTAAGGCCTTAGCCCAGGTGCTGATTGATTACGGCGCAACAGTCATCATCGGGGACAGTCCCGGAGGCCCCTTTAATGAACGGATGCTAAAGGGGATCTATAAAGGCTGTGGGATCGACCGGATTGCAGAGGAAACCGGGGCAACGCTTAATTACAACACCAACAGTGTGGTCGTTCAGAACCCCAAGGGCAAGTATCTTAAGGAACTAACCATTGCCGAGATGGTTCAGGAAGCGGACAAGGTTATTTCCGTATCAAAACTGAAAACCCATGGACTTACGGTATTTACCGGCGCGGTGAAGAATATGTTCGGAATTGTTCCGGGTCTGAAAAAACCGGAATACCACTTAGCCATGCCGGAAGTCAAGGACTTCTCCGAGGCTCTGCTGGACATCTGTTTACGTGGCAATCCGGTCTTATCCTTTATGGACGGAATTGTGGGTATGGAAGGTGCCGGACCCTCCGGAGGAGACCCCCGGGAAATCGGCGCGGTCTTGGCATCCGCCAGTCCTTATCATTTGGATGTGGTGGCCTCCTCGATCATCAACCTTAAACCGGAAGAAGTTCCGATTATCCAGCGCTGTATTGAGCGAAAGATCTGTGCGGAAAACGGGGAAGATATCGAAATTTTGGGTGAGCCCGTCAGCAAGTTTTTTATTGAGGACTACAAAATCCCCAAAATAGAAACCAAAAAACTTGTGGCGGATTGGATGCCGGACTTCTTAAAAACCTTTATTGATATGCGTACACGCCCAAGACCCGTCTTTAATCATGCGCTGTGTATCGGTTGCGGAAACTGCGCGGAAGCTTGTCCCCCGGAGGTTATCACCATGGAAAATCACCTGCCGGAGGTGGATTTAAGAGGCTGCATCCGCTGTTTTTGCTGTCAGGAACTATGTCCCGAGCGAGCCGTAAAAATCCACAGACCCTGGTTACTGCGAACCATGAGCAAGTTTTAACAGAACAAAACCGCCTGCAGACTCTTATAGATGAGAGCTGTAGGCGGCTTAATTTTTTTACGGATATACTTTAAAATCGATTTGGCCTTCTATTGTAACGGCTTCCCGATCTTCTCCATCTTCTTTCGGTACGAAAAAATCTGCAAATCCATCTACTACATAATATCCGGCAGGAAAATCTTCCCGTTCAAGAAAATCTTCCATAAAACGGATATACTCTTCCGGGTCCTGCTCCGGACTGTACCCTCCACTTTTTATATAGTCCTCCCGATATGGCTCGCCCCGTTTAAGGGTTGTTGATACCAACAGATCATCTACACCGAAACCGATCTCATACCCCCGTACCTTCTCTTCCATTGGGAAGAGCACCGCTGAGGATGAGTGTTGAATGGTTATTTCCTCTTGTTCCCCGGTATACTCGATTTCCCCATAAAGGGTTACGTCTTCTCCTTCTTCATATTCTTCCTTTTCACTGATCAGCCGGAAGGTAAAATCCCCCTCCGCCGACTGATCCCGGGTTTTTGAAACCTCATACCGGTCAATCTCCTCTTGTCCGATTTGATTGCCGGAATCCGAAGAACCGCATGCCGTCAGTAAAAATAATACAGCGATGATCCCTGCCACGATACCTTTATTCATACAACTCCTCCTCTTAACTCAACCCTTTGAAATGTAGAAGGTCCTTAATGTTTACACCCACTTGAATAATTCCCCGTCTATTTTTCTTTGATACCCCGGCAAACTTATAATACTCATCATCAATATCCCGTTTTTGAATACTTTGAACCACTTCCTTGTCCGGATTTTCAAGAATTTGATAGAATTCATAGGCTTGCGACTCCGGATTGTTATCGATGGTAAAACCAATCCCTTGGGGATTGTTACAATATCTCGTCACTCCCTGCTCATCCATTATATAAAATTCCGAGATGTTTGCTTCCTTGGCAAGTTTTGCTAAAGAATCATTGGTAATCTGACCTTTTGCTTCGATTTCCGCGACTTTCCCGGCAACCTTCAGCAGTTCCTTATCCACCTGTTTCTCCAGGGTTTTCGTAAAATCTGAAAAGCGCGTGGAAACCTCCATAATTTCCTTTGCATGATGGATGTTTTTCTGTTCGTTGTCCACCTGATTTTCAATTTTTCCTTTCATTTCCGTCATCATTTTCTCCAGGCTGTTGGTGAAAACCGCATTGCTGTTGACATTGGTCGTCAGACTCTCGATGGCTTTGTTCTGCTCTTCCATACTGTAGGAGATATTATTGATATGGTCTACGATCGCTTCCATGGAGCCTTGAATTGTGGTCAGTTCCTTGCTGGCACTTTCACTTTGGGTTTTGATCGTAACTGACTGCTTGGCACTGGTATAGGCGCCCTGTTGTAGATTCTTAAAGCTTTCCTGAATTTGCTGTAAATGTTCTCCGATTCGATCGGAAGTTGCATCACTTTCCTCCGCAAGCTTTTTTACTTCCTGGGCAACAACGGCAAAACCTCTTCCCGCATCCCCGCTTCTTGCGGCTTCGATGGATGCATTCAGGGAAAGAAGATTGGTTTGTTCGGAAATTCCTTTGATTTCCTTACTCATTTCGTCAATCAGAAGCAGTAATTTTTCCAGGTTATGTACTTCATCCGTGGTTTGGCTCATCAAAGATTCAATGACCGTTGCTTCATTCAGGGTGTGATCGATACCACGGGTATTCCTGAGGATTTTTTCTTTGGACTCCTCGGTCAGTTTTTTAAAGGTTCTGGTGTTTTCCAGGGCTTCAATATTGGTTCCCAAAAGCTCTTCAGAAATCGAAGCATTCTCCTCGGTTTCATTGGCACTTTTTTTGAGATCCCGGTCGATTTTTTCAATGCTTTGAAAGATTCCTTCCATGGCTCCGAGATTAATCGAGGCAAGATCTTTTAACTGCCCAGAAAAATTCTTCAGCTGTACTTCCGAAAGCAGTACCTGATACAGTAAGCTCTTCATGGTCTTCTCCAGTTTCGGGATTGTCTCGAAGAGCTCTTTTGCAAAAGAACTGCCATTTGACATTTCACCGGAATCCGAAAGGAAATTCCCTTCGCTGTAGCCTTTCAGGGTCTCGGTGATTTCCTGTAGTTCCTTCTCTCTTCTTCTATCGGATAATTCACTATAAAATGATAGAATAAGGGCGTTCACAACAA
>JBEPWR010000204.1:0-3580 GCA_041642335.1 Eubacteriales bacterium | reverse complement strand
AATACCGGGATGAGATCGTCGGGGTATTAGTGGGAAGACTGGAAGGCGTTTTTTTGAGTGAATTACTGGAGGGAAAAGGATACGGCAATGAAGGTTATGCCTATATTATCAATGAAGAGGGGACGGTCCAGGCCCATATTGATCAGGAACTTGTGATGAATCAGTTCAACCCCATTGAAGGAGTAGCAGAAGATCCCTCCTTGGAGCCCGTGGCAGAAACCTTTCAGGTGATGCTCGAAGAAGATAACGGCGTGGAAAGTTATCAGTATCAGGGCGACGATCTTTATGCGGGATTTGCACCGATTGAAGGGACCGACTGGCGTATGGTCGTTACGGCAGAACATGAAGAAGTGTTAAGCGCGCTGCCCGTTATGCAGCGTAATATATTGATCATGACATTGGTTGTTTTAATTCTTGGGACTGGGATTGCGTACATAATCGGAAATTCTTTCTCAAAACCCCTTGTGGCAGTATCCGATGTTGTAGATAAGCTCTCAAATTATGATTTAACCTATGATGAAAATCATCAGGCAATTAAGTATCTTGACCAAAAGGATGAAGTGGGCGTGATGGTTCGGGGTATCGCTAAAATGCAGGAAAACTTCGTAACCTTACTGCGCGGGGTTTCCAATAATGCTCAGGAAGTGGCTTCCTCTTCCGAAGAACTGACCGCAACCAGTCAGGAATCTTCCAAAGCGTCGGATGAGGTGGCAAAAACCATAGAAGAAATGGCGAAGAGTGCGGGTGAACAGGCTCAGGAGACGGAAACCGGTGCGGAGAATATCCATATTCTGGGGAACTTCATTGAGAAGGATCAGGAACTCCTTAAGCAACTGAACCGTTCAACAGAAACGATAGACCGCTTGAAAGAAGAAGGAAATGTGATCCTGGCGGATCTGGTCGAAAAAACCGATGCCAGCAGTCAGGCGGCGGGGAAAGTCCAACGGGTCATCGGTGAAACCAATGAAAGTGCTCAAAGGATTGAAAATGCCAGTGGAATGATCCGAAGCATTTCTGAACAGACCAACCTCCTGGCATTAAATGCGGCCATCGAAGCGGCCCGGGCAGGAGAAGCAGGACGGGGCTTTGCGGTGGTGGCGGAAGAGATCCGAAAGCTTGCGGAGCAGTCGGAATCCTTCACCCAGGAAATTGATCAGGTCATCCGAGACCTTAGCGATAAAACCCAAAGCACGGTCAATATTATGAATGAAGCCGGAGGTATTGTACAAAAACAGACCCAAGGCGTGGAAAATACCAAAGCGAAGTTTAGCGGAATCAACGAAGCGATTGAAGAGATGAAAGAAGTATTAGGAGAGGTCAACCGTTCTGCGGTGGAAATGGCGAAGAAGAAAGATGAAATAATCAGCGTGATCGAAAATCTGTCCGCCTCCTCAGAGGAAAATGCAGCGGCAACCGAGGAAGTATCCGCTTCGGTGGAGGAGCAAACGGCAGCCATGGAGGAAATTGCCAATGCCAGCGAAGCTTTGGCAGAGCTCTCGGAAAAAATGCAGGAAAGCATCAATCAGTTCAAAGTATAAAGAGGCGGTTGGAAAGGTTTTCAAAGGAGAATAGAAAAAGAAAAAACCCATGGGATCATGGGTTTTTTTCTTTTGATGAATACAAACTATTCCATGCTCATCAGCAGCTGACCGGAAACCACCATATCCGAGTCTTTCACTAGTACCTTTGATACAGTACCGCTGATTGGAGAGTTGATTTCAAGTTCCATTTTCATGGCTTCAAGGATTAGAAGCGGTTGTCCGACGCTTACCTTGTCCCCTTGCTGTACATGAACTTTTAATACACTTCCGGGAATGTTCGCACCAATCTGGTTCGGATCATTCTCATCCTTCATCGGCACAGTGGTTACCGACTCTTTTTCCATCGCTTTTTGATCTTTTATATGAAGCTCCCGACGATTTCCATCCACTTCAAAGACCACGGTACGTAGACCGTCGGCGCCAACCTTTCCGATTTCCGCCAGGGTGATTACTAAGACGCGCCCCTCCTTGACGGTAATCTCGCAGGTTTCACCTTCTTTGAGTCCGTGGAAATAAATATCCGAGCCCATTTCGGAAAAATTGCCGGTGTTCTCCAGATACTGAAGATACTCTTCAAAAACCTTAGGGTAGAGGGCATAGCTGATCAGTTCTGAACGGTCGAAGGATCGATTGTGGGTCTTTTCCAACCTTGCACGAATTTCGTCGAAATCTTCATCCGGGAGAAGACTACCCGGTCGAACGGTAATCGGCTCCTCGCCTTTCAGCACAATTTTTTGAAGATCTTTTGGAAAACCGCCCTCCGGCTGTCCCATCATCCCTTTGAAGTAGGCTACTACGCTGTCGGGATAGGTAAGGTCCTTGCCTTTGGTCATAATATTTTCCGGGGTTAAATCATTCTGCACCATGAAAATCGCCATATCACCTACGGCTTTGGAAGACGGGGTGACCTTCACAATATCGCCCCACATCCAGTTTACCGTACGAAACATCTCTTTAACTTCCGTGAAGCGGTGGCCCAGACCAAAGCTTTCCACCTGGGGTTTTAGATTGGAGTACTGTCCTCCGGGGATTTCGTACTTATAAATCTCCGCGGTGCTGGATTTCAGATCGGATTCAAAGGCCTCATAGACCGGACGTACATTGCTCCAGTAGTCGCTGATTTGCTGTAATCCATCAACATCGATCCCGGTATCCCGGGGAGTATTCTTCAGTGCGGCCACAACACTGTTCATGGCCGGTTGACTGGTCAGTCCGCTCATACTGTTGATTGCTGTATCCACAATATCCGCTCCGGCTTCCGCAGCCATCAGCATACTTGCAACGCCGTTTCCGGTCGTATCATGGGTATGCATATGAAGTGGAAGATCCACAGCATCTTTCAGTGTCCGGACAAGCTTAGCGGCGGCGTGGGGCTTAAGGAGCCCGGCCATATCCTTAATACCGAGAATGTGAATTCCCCGTTTTTCCAGTTCCTTGGCTTTTTTCACATAATAGTCCAGGGAATATTTATCCCGGGAGGAATCCAGGATATCTCCGGTGTAGCAAATGGTTCCCTCCGCGATTTTTCCGGTTTTCAGGACTTCATCAATGGCCACATCCATGCCCTCAATCCAGTTTAGGGAATCGAAGATCCGGAAAACGTCAACCCCCCGCTCAGCGGATTCCTGGATCAGTGCCCGAATCACATTGTCCGGATAATTCTTATAGCCGACACCATTGGATCCCCGAATAAGCATTTGCAGCAGCAGGTTCGGCACCCGTCGCCGGACTTCATCGAGCCGTGTCCAGGGGGATTCTTTTAAGAATCGGTAGGCCACATCAAAGGTTGCACCACCCCAGACCTCCAAAGAAAAGAAGTCTTTTTGAAAATGGGCGGTAGCCTCAGCGATTTTTTTGATATCCTTTGTACGCACTCTTGTGGCAATCAAGGACTGATGGGCGTCCCGCATGGTGGTATCGGTTAACAGAAGCTTGTTTTGATCCTTAATCCACTGGACCAGACCTGAGGCTCCTTTGGTATCCAAAATCTGTTTGGTCCCGGTTAAAGAGGATAGGCTAGGAACTTCCGGAACCACGGG
>JBEPWR010000203.1:0-3596 GCA_041642335.1 Eubacteriales bacterium | reverse complement strand
GGAGTTCCACCGCTATTGGAGCTGGCGAAAGGGCTGAAAGGGAAAAAGCGGGTACTGTTGGGTTTTGAGTCCGACAGTATCCTGATCGAGGAATTCAGAAAGGTGTCCATGGAAGTAAAAATTGCGACAGCCCAGGGAACAGAAGGGGTAAAGGGAACCGTGATGGATCTCCTTTCCCAGGAAGAGATAAGAGCGGATCAGATCTACAGCTGTGGCCCGAGGGGAATGCTGAAGGCGGTTCAAGGCTGGGCCATGGACCGGAAGATCCCTGCAGAGCTTTCGCTGGAAGAACGGATGGCCTGCGGGATCGGTGCGTGCCTGGTATGCACCTGTAAAACCAAGGAAGGGCCCCATGAAGCGGATTGGAATTATCAACGGGTCTGCAAAGACGGCCCGGTATTTAATGCTGAAGAGGTGATTTTTGAATGATAAGAGGAAAAAAGTCTTCGAGACTCAAGGTAAATCTTTGTGGCGTGGAACTGAAGAATCCGGTAATGCCGGCATCCGGAACCTTCGGCTCGGGAAAAGAATACGAGGAATATTTGGATATCAATGATTTGGGCATGGTGGTGACCAAAGGGGTGGCGGATGTACCCTGGAAGGGAAATCCATCTCCCCGGGTCGCCGAGACCTATGGAGGGATGCTGAACAGTGTGGGACTGCAAAATCCGGGAATCGAGGAGTTTATCCGAAAGGACCTGCCATTTTTACAGTCCTGTGATACCAAGACCATGGTTAATATTGCGGGGCGTAGCATCGAGGGATATGTTCGGGTGGTGACGGCCCTTAAGAACCAGCCGGTGGATTTTTTGGAACTGAATATCTCCTGCCCGAATATTAAGGAGGGTGGTGTGGCCTTCGGCACCGATGTGGACATGGCCTATCAGGTGACCAATAAAGTCAAAGCCGCTTCCAAGCAGCCCCTGATCGTGAAGCTCAGCCCCAATGTAACGGATATTGTGGCGGTGGCAAAGGCCTGTGAAGCCGCAGGTGCCGACGGGATCAGCCTAATCAATACGCTGCTGGGCATGAAAATGGACATCCGGACCCGAAGACCCCTGCTGGCCAATACCTTTGGAGGATTGTCCGGGCCGGCAATTAAGCCGGTGGCCCTGCGAATGGTCTATCAGTTGGCAAAGGAGATTCAAATTCCCATTATCGGCATCGGAGGTATTGCCACCTGGGAAGATGCCTTGGAGTTTATTCTGGCAGGAGCAACGGCGGTACAGGTCGGTACCGCAAATTTTCGAAACCCGGCCGCGATGTCGGAGATTATCCGGGGACTGGAAAACTATCTTGAAGAAGAAAACATTGAAAGCATTGAGGCACTAATTGGAGCCGGACATGAACAAAAGGAGGAGATCGGATGTTAACGAGAGAGCGTATGATTGAGATTTTAGAGGAGACGGAAGTCCTGCTGCGAGGCCATTTTTTACTGACATCAGGAAAGCACAGCGGGGAATATATGCAGTGTGCAAAGCTTTTGCAGTATCCTAAGTACGCTGAAGAAATTATGGGAGATTTGGCTAAGCGCTTTAAAGATCAGGAAATTGATATGGTTATCGGACCGGCGGTTGGAGGCATTATCGTTGCCTACGAGATGGCAAGACAGCTGGGCGTAAAAAATGTGTTTGCAGAAAGAGAAAATGGAAAGATGACCCTCCGACGAAGCTTCACGATCCCCAAGGGAGCGAAGATCTTAGTTGCGGAAGACGTCGTAACAACCGGTGGCTCAGTCAGAGAAGTAATGGAGGTCGTAAAGGAACAGGGGGCAGAGGTAGTCGGGGTTGCGGTTGTGGTAGACCGGAGCAACGGAACCGAAACCTTCGGTGTTCCCTTTGAAGCGGCCCTTTCCGTAGAGGTCAAAGCTTACGACCCGAAGGACTGTCCCATGTGCAGAGAGGGAAAAACCGAAGCCTATAAACCGGGAAGCAGAGACATCAAATAATCCAACCGCCATAGAAAAATTGTAAAAAATGGGCCTTTGAAGAAAACCGCTTCAGAGGCCTTTTTTTGTGAAATTTTATTAAAAGAGGGTATAAAAATATCAGGAGGGATGCCTTTGAACCCATATATCGAATCCTTAGTACGAAAAATCTATTTTTATCATCACCGGATTTTTCGCGGTCCCAAAAATAAAGTGATTACTTATCGAAAGTGTATAAAGAATTTGATTGTGTATCGGGGAATCGGTTACGCAAGAGCCAAAATAAATCTTGGCTCCTTGGATATCCTTCAACTTCGGGGAAGTCTTCAGGGCAGGGAGGAAGAGATTAACAGAATAATTATCGATCGTAAAATCAGTTCCATTAATCAGCGAAATGAATTTCGCAGTTTTTTTTACTTTCTTCAAAAAGAATTCCCCAAGGACTACCCGGATATTCCTTTTGTAAAAAGAGAACGGCCGGATTTCTTAGTGAGAGATAAAAACCGGATGATCGGGGTGGAGATTACGGAGGCCATTGATACGGTCGATGCACAGCAACGAACAAGAATCTACAAAAGTAAACAGCGGGGACGAAAGTCCCGAGATATCGAAAAATCTGTGGATCAGACGTCGGGAAAGCTTTCGAAAAAGTCCGCTACCCCCTTAGAAGAGCTGATTTGCCAACGGGTAATGGATAAGACGGAGAAATTCAGGGATTTTTATCGTGGAGACCAGGAAGTGCTGATTATCATTGCAAACCATCGGGAATTTCAAACCGGGAAGGACTATGAACGGATTCGAAAAGGCTTGGAGAGGAGCAGACTTTTAAAACAAGCCCCCTTCCGTTCCGTGATTGTGATGAATCTCATTGACGGAGGTTATGCCCATTATCAGGGGATTCAGGACCGGGTTATAGTCAAAAGAAGACCTTCGAAGGGTTAGGGATTTCCGCGGCATCAGTGGGAAAGGGAGAAATTGCTTTTTGAAAATATTTTCGAGCTTTACGGCTGTTGGATATTGATACAGAGAAGTTAAATAAGGTATAATTAGTAAGTGGAAAATTGTTGAAATATTTTCATAATTGCTGTAAAAATAATTGAAGAGGAAGATGTATATGAAAATTGCCATTGTATATAATCGTGAGAGTCAAGCGGTAATCAATCTGTTTGGAATTCCCAACAAGGAAAAATACGGCCTGAATACGATCTCCCTGGTGGAATCCGCCTTAGTTGAACACGGCCATCAGGTCGAGACCTTTGAAGGAGATAAAAATATCATACGGAAACTTGAAGAGTTCATGCCCCGGGTGGTTTCGGGAGAACGGCCGGGACTGGTTTTTAACTTAAGTTACGGAATTCAGGGGAAGGGCCGGTATATGCATATACCGGGAATTTTGGAGATGCTGGGCATTCCTTATGTGGGCTCAAACCCCGAAACCCATGCCATCGCCCTGGATAAAGTCATTACCAAAATGATTTTGCTGCAACGGGGGATTCCCACACCAAAGTTTGCGGTACTGGAAACCCCTAAAGATGAGTTGCGGGAAAAACTCACCTATCCATTAATCGTTAAACCGAAGAGTGAAGCGGTATCCTTCGGGCTGAAAATTGTTCGAAACCCCGAAGAACTGAAGGCCGGAGTGGAAAACATCTATAATGAGTTTAAAGCC
>JBEPWR010000202.1:0-3598 GCA_041642335.1 Eubacteriales bacterium | reverse complement strand
GAATCCAGAACCGTAGGTACTACGGGGATAGCTTGGTAAATAAGAGAAACCGCTGTAAGCAAAGAAATACGCCTGCAAGTACGCTCTGTTCCCAAGAATCTCATGACTTTAGTCATGAGAGGTTCAAAAAATTTCTTTTACCCGGCCCACAATTCCACTTTCCAGTCGCACCTTGATGCCATGGGGATGGGTGGGAGACTTGGTAAGTATTTTTTCTACGACACCCTCTGTTAATTTTCCGGTGCGCTGGTCTTGTTTTTGAACAACCTGAACCCTGGCACCGACGGTAATTTTGTTTCTTTCAGTTCCGGACATTTATTATTCTCCTTTGGTTAGCGGATTTGATAATCGGCTCTAATATCCTATCAGTATAACAGGAAAAGAAGAAAAAGCCAAAAGCGATTAAAAGCCAACCGGAATTTTGATCGGAGCTTGAAACATTAAGTGTGTAGGACGTTGGATCCCGGGTAAATAAGAAATTAATTGAAAAATAAAAGAAGGGAATGATCAAGGATGAAGACCTTTATTATAACCGGTGCCTCCCGGGGATTGGGAAAGGCCTTGGCTAAAACCCTGATCTCAAAAGAGCATCAGGTATTTTGTATTGCCCGGAGTAAAGACCGGGAGCTGATGGATTTGGCTAAAGAGCAGGGGAGTTTTCTGGAATTCCTGGAATTTGATTTGGCGGATCAGAAAAATCTACGACAGCTGATGGAGCGGATCTTCGATAAAGTTGATTTGGCCAGTACCCGGGGGATCGCCTTAGTAAATAACGCAGGAATCCTCGCGCCGGTTAGGCGATTAGAGGACTGTGAAGATGCGGAAATCCTTAAAAATCTTCATGTGAATCTGGGAGCCCCGTTAATTTTAACCTCAGCCTTTATCCAGAGAACCAAGGATTTTACCGGGGATAAAAAAGTGATTAACATCTCCTCGGGAGCCGCAAGAAAACCCCACTACGGCTGGTCAAACTACTGCGCAGCAAAGGCGGGAGTTAATCTCTTTACCCAGTCGGTGGGACTCGAGCAGGAAGAGAGCGAGTACCCGGTAAAAATACTGGCCTTGGCCCCTGCCATTATGGATACAGCAATGCAGGAAAAAATACGAAACAGCAAGGAAGAAGATTTTCAGGAGTTGGAGAAATTTAAAAAGTATAAGGAAAACGGAGCCCTGCTATCCACCGAGGTTGTTGCGAAGAAAGTGAAAAAGCTCTTGCTGGAGGGCACCTTTGAACAAGGCGGTCTTATGGATGTGCGGGAACTGTTATAATGTTTTTTAAAAGAAACTAGGAAAAAGGATGTAGATAGAAATGAAAGAAGTGATTATTGATAGCGGGATCCCCTATGGGCAAATGAAAAATTATTTTGATGAAGTGGCAAAACCCCTTTCACCTCAGCAATACCAGGGAGAGAAATGGGAAGTGGTCTTAAAAAAAATTGAAGATCAGGGACACAAAACTGTCCCGATTCCACGAACCTTAGTGACCTTTAAAGGGGAGGATGAAGCGGTGGAGAAGGCCGTGCACAACTACCGCATGGAGTTTTTACAGGGTGGAGGGTAAAACCCGGTTACGACTTTGCAAAAGCATTCGAAATTTTGACGAGATGATTAAAAACAGCCACCCGGAAAACCGGGTGGCTGTAACAATGAACTAAGCCTGTTCGCTTAAAAATTTATAGGCGTCATTGATTTCCTGAAATTTCTTTGTCGCGTTCGGATCCTTATTGATATCCGGATGATATTTTTTGGCTTTTTTTCGATAGGCTTTTTTCAGGGTCTGATCATCAACACCCTCCGAGACCTCCAAAAGATCCAGACTCTCCCGGTACTTCTTTTGAAAATTTGCCGGATTGCTTCCGAAGGATTGATGGTGATGTCCCTGCTGTTGATTCCACTGACCGCCATAGCCGGTGCGGTAAGAGTACTGTCTTCCGCCTGCACCTTGGGACTGCCATTGATAAAATTGTTCATTCCAGGCCCGTTGTTTGCGTTGCTGTTCCTCGTGGTAGCGTCGTTCCTGCTCCTTCTTGTGATCTTCCTCGGCTTTTTGGTACGCCTTTTGATAAGTGGAGAAGGTTTTATACGAATGTTCCCTGGGACTGATCAAATGCTTCGAGAGATTATATAAATAGGCGGTTAAGAGAAATTTTTGTTTCTTGAGAAAAAGGACTAAGCTACGGGCAAGGAAGGGGAACAGCGTAAGCATTAAAATGATCGACAAGGCATAGGGATCCGTTAAAATCCGAAGTCCCAAAGGAATGGCAAAGAGGATAAAAAAGAGACACCCTCCCATACTGAGAAGAAGAAAGAATCCGCTGAAAAGCTTTTTTACAACTAAAAGCATGGCATCCAACAGGTTAATGGTAATATTGAAAAAACCCTCTATTCCCTTGGTGACGGTATAAAGAATTTTTCCTAAGATTTTATTTATTGCATTCATTGAGGCATTCGCTCCTTATAACAGTGTATTCCTTAACTCGATGGTGGGGCTTAGGTTTTTCTTATGATCCGGGTCTTGCATTTGGGGCAGGTTATTCGTATACGCCCTTTCTTCCTGGGTACCCGAAGCATGGTCTTGCAGGTGGTGCAAGGCACTAATTTATGGGACTTTGAAGAATATAATCGATAAACAAGCTTATGAAATTTTTTGTAAACCGGGCTGAATCTTATCATAAAGTGATAGTTTTCCAGCCTTCGCTGTTGAATATTTTTAGAAAACATGCGATACACACCGAAGAACAACGGGATATAGCTGATGATTTCAATAAAATAAATTCCGGAAATTCTGCCGAGCAAGGTCACGAGAACCGAAAATATCAGAAGAAAAATGGAAAAATGATCTCCGCCGGCCCGTCCGCGCATATATTTGTTTAACCAATTCATGGGAATCCTCCTTAAAAAAAGCTTATAAATTCACATTATACAGGAAAAGTTTGAAATAATCACGAAGAAATTTCATAAATCACGAATTGACTATTAATCGACGGAAGGACTGTGGTAATATAAGAACTATGAAGACTGAAGAAACCGGTGGTTAACATGGGAGGTCCATACAATGAACTTGCAGGATAACGTACATCTGATTGCATATTGTAATGAACAAGCAGTAATTGAAGAAATAATATATCAGAATGAAGAAAACACGGTGAATTTTAAATCGGGAGAATCGATCTTTCGAAGGATCGACCAGGCCTATGAAAAAAAGGGGCAGGCGCTGCAAAGCTTCTTTGAGAACAAGCGGGAAATACTGGATTATGTTTTGGAGATCGGAACAGGACGAAAAGAAAAAAAGATTGTTTTACATAGCTTTCCCATGAAGCAAGGGTGTTTAGTGATGATCGAGCAACGGCTGTACTGTGGGGAGCAGTGTCGGGAAACCTATGAGGAAATTATGAAGTTAAACAGCAAACTTACCAATACCCAACGGGAAGTAGCCAAAAAAAATCAAGAGCTGAAACGGATGAATGAAAAACTCGAAGCCTTAGCAACCCGGGATGCGCTTACCGGACTATATAACCGGCACAGTCTGGAAGAAAAATTTGAAGAGGAAGTAAAGCGATGCAGTCGGCTGGATGTGAAGTTTTCCATAGCCATGGTG
>JBEPWR010000201.1:2558-3621 GCA_041642335.1 Eubacteriales bacterium | reverse complement strand
GCTGATAATCAGGGTTTTTAGGTTTGGCGTAAAACGCCGGATTTCATCTTCCCAGTTATAGACCAATGAGGTGGGAACCACAAGGATACTGGGCATTTCAGCCCCTTTTTCCTTCTCTTTTGCCAAATAAGTCAAGGCCTGAATGGTTTTTCCAAGGCCCATTTCATCCGCCAAAATTCCACCAAAGCCGTAAGCTGACAATGTAGCGAGCCACTGAAATCCTCGATTCTGGTACTGTCTAAGATTTGCGTTCATTTCCCGGGGTAGTGTCAACGGACTTTTCTGGAAATCACTTTTTTGATTTTCTTCAAATACCTTCTCAAAATCCGCTACCAGATCTTTGAAATCCTCGGCTTCTTCAAAAAGAGGGTTTTCATCCTGAAGATCATGAACTTCGAAAGCTTTATATTTCGGGATTTGCAGTTTCCCGTCCTCAAAATCCTGATAACCGATCTCCATCTCGCTTAACCACGAAGCCAGTTTCCCCGTATTCTCCTTGGTAAAGGATAAAAACGTGCCGTCGGATAATCGATGATATTTTGCCTTCTCCCGGATCTTTTGAAGCACCTCCATCAGCTCCTCTTTGGGAATGCTTTCAATATCAAGGCTGCATTCCAGAAGGTCAAGACCATGGTTAAGGGAGATTACGCCGTTGATTTCTTTTTCTTTTAAAACCTTTACTTTTTTAAACTCGTCGGAATAATAAATGGAAAGATGCTCTTCCTTTTGCAGTTTCGGCAAAAGGGTTTCAAGGAAGCGAAAAATTTTGTCCTCCTCCTCTAAATAGCAGCGTTCCTTTTCCACATTGAAATCCCCTTCACCAAAGAGATCCAGAAGATGATTCTCCTTCTCCTGTTCCCGCATCAACACCTTGGTAAAGGACGCTGAGGATTTTTTCTTTTTTTTCGTTTCCTTCGGGGAAAAGGGGTTGATCTCGACTTTTCCGTAATTAAATAAAAGCTTTGCAACCATTTTCCCTTTCTCCTGATCCAGAAAGAGTTTCGTCTTCAAGGGTTCCCGAATGATTTTTTTCTCGATTTTCTCTTCAATCTCACAATACGTA
>JBEPWR010000201.1:0-2548 GCA_041642335.1 Eubacteriales bacterium | reverse complement strand
ACGCTCCCCCTGGGCGCCGGGAATTTCAAGCCCTTTGCTTTTTTCCTCCAGAAAGATGTTCATCAAAGGACGGACCCACTGATTACTAAGGCTATTCATCCTGTAAATCTTCCCCCGGTAAAAAATCAGATTTCCCTTTTGATCCAAGGGAACAATCGCCCATTCCCCGGTCGGTTCCAATCGAAGGTCCCGGCTTCTGGAGTCCTCTGTTAACCGTAAATTAATGGGAATCTCTCCGGTATCAAACCGGACATTTTCATAGTAATTCCCCTCAATCCATAAAGTGATTCCCTTGTCAGGATGCTCCATTCGCTGTAGGAGTTCTTCCAGAACGCGGTTTTCAATTACTACCCTTCTTCCTTGAAAAACTTCGTCCTTCTGACGGGAAGAGGAAGGAGACCTTATCTCCTGCATGTCTAGGAGAAGGCTTAAATAATTGATTATATTCTCATCATAGCTGTCCAGTTGGTGGGACTCGGGATCATAATTAAAGTTTTTCCCAAAGGAAATTACACTGCCCTCCTGATAATCCCGTAAGAACGCCCGGATGTCTTTAACGATGTAGCTTTTATTCTCTCCCAGGGCCATTTCAATTATTCCTTTTCCCTCACTAATGGAGAGATTCAAATCCAGGTTTAACATGGTTTTAGGCGGTTTGACGCTTTGCTGGTATTCTTCAATCAGGGTTTTTATTCGGTTTTCCTGATTGTCCCTCGGATCCCGATAATGATCAATAAACAAAAGCAGCGCCGTAATATGCTTACAATCTCCATAATAACTGTGATATGCGGGACAGGTGCAGCGGGTACGTTGAATGTCTCCATTTTCAGCAAATTCAGCTTCCACTTCATAAAGCCTCGTGCCCTGAACTTTTCCTTGAAAAAATTGAAAATCCTCGGTACTGCGGATATTTTTAATCTCTCCCCGGTTAAAAATTCCTTTCCCTTTGATATACGTGGTATCCAATGCCCCACGAAGCTGGAGGGTTTCTTCCGATATTTTATACATTTTTATCACCTTATTCCTTTTATTCAAGGTATCTCATTATTTTTATCATTTGCGGCTGTTTTTAGCCTAAATTACATTATACCATCTTTTAGGCTTCCCTCCAATGGTTTAAAACGGGAAAAACCGGAGAGCCTTTACTCTCCGGTTAGGAATTTCTCTTCCAACACTCCGATATTTTCGATTACCGGATAGTTCTTTTCAATAAATTTTTCGTAAGAATTATGAGGACTCTTTATCCCAATAAAATGAAATCCATTATTTTCTGCAAAAATCATATCCGTAATACTGTCTCCTACATACAAAACCTCTTTCGGCTTTAAGTGAAATTGCTTGCAAAACTCCTTTCCCATATGAGGATCCGGCTTGCCTCGAAAAAAACCGTCATCGGAGCCGATAAAATGAAAATACGCCTCGATTCCCAATACCCGGAGGTTATGGACCGTGGATTCTTTACTGTCCGCGGTGGCAAGTCCCATAATATAGCCTTTTTTATAAAGTCTTCGAAGCGTCTCGATGGTATTCTTAAGAGGGATGATTGTTGCATCCGGTCCTTTACTGTGCCGTTCCATTATTTCCGATAAAAAGGCTTTCGTAATGGGTTTCTTTTGATCCGTATCCTCGTCGGCTTTCGCTTCCAGCACTTCCAGCCACTTCCGGATGATCTCCTCCACCGGTGCATACTGCACGAGACTTTCCTTCTCAAATCCATCTTCCGAAAATCCGGAGAGGTCTTTGAGTCGCTCTACCTTTTCCTGGGGTATTTTATGGGTTTCCTTTAGCTCATGAAAAATATTCTTGAATACTTTATGCCAGGTCTTTTCAAACTCGATTAGAGTTCCATCCTTATCGAAGATTATTCCTTTAATGTTCATCCTAACGCTCCTTTATGAATTTTGATGTTTTTTTCTTTTATTCCGATACATCAGCCCGTCCGCCTTCGCCAACAGTTTATCCAGCTTCGGATTCCGTTCAGCGGGAACTTCCAAAATCCCAAAGGCCAAACTTGCAATTCGGGTGTATTTTTCCAGTTCTTTTTCAATGCGCAGAATAATGGTCTCCGCTTCTTTTTTTGAGCAGTTTTCAAAAAGAAACAAAAATTCATCGCCGCCGATTCGGAAAACATCGTCGAAACCGGTTCTTGTTTCCTCTAATGCCAGTTTTGCAAAGACTTTCAGCAGCTGATCTCCCGCGGCATGTCCGAGGTCGTCATTTACTTTTTTGAAATTGTTAAAGTCCACCATGGCTATGGAAAACTTCACATCCAGCCGACTGCATCGCTTTACTTCCTCTTTAAATTTTTCTTCCAAACTGTGCCGGTTATAGAGTCCGGTAAGCGCATCCCGGGTTGCTAAGGCTTCGAGCTTTTCATTCATCCCTTTCAGCTCTTGATTTTTTTTGGCGACTTCCCGTTGGGTATTCGTAAGCTTGCTGTTTAACTTCATAATTTCCTCATAGGTTTCCCGACACTGCTCTCCACAGTACAGCCGCTGCTCGATCATCACTAAAAATCCTTGCTTCATCGGAAAGCTATGTAAAACAA
>JBEPWR010000200.1:0-3626 GCA_041642335.1 Eubacteriales bacterium | reverse complement strand
GGTACTGTCCACTCCGGCAGAGGCTGTACAACGGGTATCCATTCAGGGATATCACCAGGACTCCCCGTTGACGATTCTGGAGCCGGACAAGATTGCCGGAATCCTTGAGGCCATTAAAGAGGATATTCGGGATGGGGATCTGGAATCTTTGTATCGCCAAGAGACATGGGGCGGAATTACCATTCTTCTTGAAGAGGGGGCGGAAATTCAGTCGCCCTACGGACCGGAGCTGGAAAATGAACTTCATATCAGCTGGTCGAAAGGATTTGATCAAGTTGATCAGTGGTTGGAAGATGAGGGTCTTCAGTCCGAGGCGAGAATTACTGCCGAGCAGGTAGCCTATATGGTGGTCGAACCTTTTGAAGGAGACTATCAGGATTTTTACGGAACACCAGGCAACTTCGAAGAGCAGGAGACGGACTCGAACTCCGATCCGGAGATCGTCCGTTATGAAACGGAGAACCCCGAGGAGATCGAAGCGGCCCTACGGGTGTCAGACAGTCATTGGCGAAGCGGGGCTACCCACAGCTATAAAGTCGGTTTCTACGACGAAGGGGACAATCAAATCATCCTTGAGAGTTTTAGGGAAGACCAGGTACCGGAGTTTGTTCAGGACTTTTACCGATAAGCCTTCGATTGACAAAATACGCGGAATCGCTTATAATGAGAATTCAAATCAATTAAAAACGGAATTGGGGTATTGTTCGTTTTTATTGAACGCGCGGCGATTGTAACGCGGCATAGGGGGGATTCTCATGAAACGTTTAACCATTGGAATTGATATAGACGGAACCATTACCGATCCGTTTTACTGGCTGGATTTAGCCAATGAATACTTCGGCAAAAGTGTACGGCCCGAGGAGATTACCATTTATGAAATCGGTGAGGTTTTGGGACTGAAAAAGGAAGAATACATCAAGTTTTACGAAGATAAAAAAGTGGAAATCCATTGGAAGGCCGGGGTACGGCAGGGGGCGAAGGAGAAGCTCTGGAGCCTTTTTGAAGACCATGAATCCTACTACATTACCGCCCGGGATGAGAGTCTCTATGATCTGACTCGGGAGTGGCTGGATGAACATGAACTGCCGATGGGTAAACTTCATACCCTGGGGAGTCATTTCAAAGTTGAAAAAGCGAAGGAACTGGGCTGTGACGTCTTTATCGAGGACCGGTACGAAAACGCGGTGGAACTTGCGGAAGAGGGAATCAACGTATTATTAATAGACTGCAGCTACAACCGGCAGCCGCTGATTCCCAATATGATCCGGGTGAAAAACTGGGAAGAGGTCGCGGTGGCCATAGAGAGTTTAGCACGAGCGGAGAGCCTGTCCGCCATTCCAGAAAGATTGAAGGAAATCGGATAGACCGGCAAAAGGACAAAAAGTGTACCAGGGGGTCCGACCCTATGGTACATTTTTTTTGTACCGGAGGGTCCGACCCTCTGGTACACTTTTTTATATTGCAGCCCAGCGAATAAAGTTCTGGGTGGCCGGTTCTTTTGGGTTCCCCAGTACTTTGGCCGTAGGTCCCCGTTCGATCAGCTTTCCCTGATCGATAAAAAACACTTCTTTTGATAGACGCTTTGCCTGTTGAATGTTGTGGGTGACGATGATCACCGTCGGCTGCTTTCGCTCGTAAAACTCCCGAAGGACCCGTTCCATTACCATAATGGACTGGGGATCGATATTGGCGGTAGGCTCATCCAGTAATAGCAGCTCCGGTTCGAATACCAATGCCCGAGCAAGGGCCACCTTCTGGGCCTCGCCTCCGGACAGGGTTTTCCCCTTTTGCTCCCTGAGGTCCTCCAGGCCCAAGTCCTTAAGGAGCGCCAGCACTTTGCTTTCGATCACCTCTTTTTTTTCGCCGCGGATCTTTAGGGGATAGGCAATGTTGTCAAATACCGAGGTGCGAAAAAGAAAGGGCTTTTGAAAAATCAGCGTCATCTTCTGATAAACTTCGCTTTTCCTGTGAAGTTTTTTTTGATTGTACAGAATGGTTCCCGGACGCACCGGATCAATGCCCGCAATCAGCTTTACAAAGGTGCTTTTCCCCGCACCGTTGGGACCGATGATTCCGATAAAGGAGCCCGTATCGATATGAAGCTTGGAAATATCCAAGGCCACCTTCTCATGATATGTACGTTTCAGGTTTTGAATGTCCAGTTCCATAAGATTTTCCTGCTTTCTTTTGAGAGTTCTTACTTACGGTATAGTAAAGGCTAGGCCTTTTGCTGAAAATGATAGAGGGTGAAATTCACAATAAAGGATAAGCCCAGAAGCACCAATCCCAGAGCAATAGCCATTTCATGATCCCCCATGCTGCGAAGCATGGCTATTGCTGTAGTCATCACCCGGGTGTGGCCCTGGATGTTCCCGCCGACGATCATAACCGCCCCTACCTCAGAGATGGCCCGGCCGTATCCGGAGATAACCCCGGCAAAAATTTCAATACGAAGTTCCCGGATCAAGAGAAATAAAAGCTGAAGGCGGGAAGCCCCCAGGGTTTTTCCCAGGTTCTTAATATCCCGGCCCTTCTCTAAGGTGCCGTTATAGACGATCCCGGTAATGATCGGTGTAACCAGCAGAAATTGAGCAATGACCATGGCGGTGGGGGTGAAAAGCAATTCCAGCCCGCCGAAGGGGCCTCGGCGGGATATCAGTAGAAAAACAAAAAGTCCCACAATTACCGGAGGCAGACTCATAAAAGTATAGAGAAACCGAATCGCCAGGCTCTTTAGCGGGAAATCCCGAATACCGAGGAAAATCCCCAGGGGAATGGATAATACCGATGAAATTCCAGTGGCGATAATGGTGACAAGCAGGGTTAGATTTACAATGCTCATCAGTTCTCCGTCAAAGGAGGCAATCATTGAAAATGCACTTTTAAATCCTTCAAAAATCTCTCCCAAAAGATTACCTCCTCAATATTTTTTACAATCAGCGTTCAAAATTCCGTATGGCTTTAATAATATCATCTTATTGAGAAAAAATACATATCCATCAGGAAATTAACTAGTCGGCATCCGGAATAAATAAAGGTTCACCGAACTCTTCAACACCAAACTCTCCGATCATTTCCTGCACCTCGGAAGACGTAATCCATTCCGCAAAGGCCTGGGCACCTTCCAGGTTTAAACTCTCATCTTCGTCCTGGGTTACCGGAATGACTCCATAGGGATTGAATAACCGCTCATCCCCTTCGGTAACCACCTGGAGATCCAGGTCATCCTTCATGGAAAGATAGGTACCCCGGTCCGCTAATGTGTATGCCTCTAATTCATCAGCCATTTCGATCACTGCTCCCATACCCTGTCCCGCTGAAACATAAAAATCCTCTTCTGTTGAAAGTCCGGCTTCTTCCACAAGGTTCAGTTCCTTTGTATGGGTTCCGGAATTATCTCCGCGAGAGACAAACTGTGCTTCGGCTTCCCAGATGAGGGCAAGCGCATCGGTAATGTTGTCCGGAGCTTCCTGCATAAGACCTGCCGGATCATCCATTGGACCAATAAGTACAAAATCATTATACATTACAGCGTAGCGCTCCGTACCATAGCCTTCAGAAACAAATTCCTCTTCCAGTTCCAAGGCATGGACTAAGAGAACGTCCGCGTCCTTTTCCCGACCCAT
>JBEPWR010000199.1:0-3645 GCA_041642335.1 Eubacteriales bacterium | reverse complement strand
CTGACAGAGGAAATGGCAAACAAAAAAACAGGAGGTCAATGATTATGATGAGATCAATGTTTTCCGCAGTATCCGGCCTAAGCGCCCATCAATTAAAAATGGATACCGTCGGAAATAATATTGCCAATGTAAATACCGTAGGTTACAAAGGAAGCCGAACCACTTTTCAGGAAGTGTTCACCCAAACCGTTCGGGGCGCGGGAGCACCCCAGGATGGGCTTGGAGGAACCAACCCCCGACAGGTAGGTCTGGGTATTGACGCCTCCTCCATGGATACCTTTCACATCCAGGGAGCGGTAGAGCGTACAGACTACGCGACAGACATGATGATTAACGGAGAAGGATTCTTTATGGTATCCGACGATCCGAACTTTGCCAACCGAAGCTACACCAGAGCCGGAAACTTCTCCTTGGACGGGGAAGGAAGCCTTGTTACACCGAACGGTGAGCGAGTGCTTGGTTACATGGCGGATCAGAACGGGGTCCTTGGAAATGCCGTGGAAGGGATTCGGATTTCTCAAGGGGAAACTTTTCCGCCCCAGTCAACTTCGGAAGTGGAGCTTGCCGGGACGTTGAATAGTCGAGTGGATGCTTTCTCAGGGGATGCAATAGTTGGCGACGGTGCGGAAGATCTATTCCAATCAGTCGATGCAGATGGGGAATTTACAAATGACGAAGATGAAATTGTTAATTATATTGTAAATCCAGAGCATCAAGACAGCATCGCGTCCCAACAAAACATCCAGGTATTTGACAGTCTTGGGGGTATGCACAATATTGAATTGGCTATGGTTAAAAAAGAACTAGGTACTGGTGCCGAAGCTGATTCGACTGCTGAATATCAAGTGGAAGCATTTTATGTAAATGATGATGGAAGTTTAGATCGTATAACAGATGGAGATGACTCTATGGAATTCGACGCCAATGGAAACCTGACGGCAGGTGGTACACTGGATATTGAAGATGTTGTAGTCGGTGGCGGAGCAGACCCTCTGGACTTCGAACTGGACCTTAGCAACTTAAAAATGTTCGACAACCCATCCAACGTAAAGTTGGAAAGTCGTGACGGATATTCCCAGGGTTCCTTAGAGGACTTTTCCGTATCCCAAACCGGGGAAGTCATCGGAAACTTTGATAACGGTCAGCGAAGAATTCTTGGACAAATGGCGATTGCAAGCTTTACCAATCCCGGCGGTCTTGAAAAGGTCGGCGGAAACAATTACCGGGAAACTGCAAACTCCGGAAACATTAATGTAGGAAATCCCGGAGCCCAGGGACTCGGTGTAATCAATGCGGGAGCCTTGGAGATGTCCAATGTGGATCTATCCAAGGAATTTACCACAATGATTACCACCCAGCGTGGATTCCAGTCAAATTCCCGAATCATTACCACCAGTGATGAAATGCTTCAGGAAGTCGTAAACATGAAGCGTTAATATTCGCGAAAGAGTAAGGGCTAAAGAGTAAGGACTATAAATAAGTACTAAGGAATAAATAGTAAAAAGCAGCAAAAATACTTTTCCCGGGCAGCATTGCCCGGGAAAACCCAATAGGTGAATGCGATGATTGAGGTAACGAAAATGGATCGAACAGAAATCATTTTGAATGCGGATTTGATTGAAACCGTGGAAAGCACCCCGGATACCATCATCCGACTAACCACAGGGAAGAAATTTCTGGTCCTGGAGAGTGTGGAGGAAGTCGTCCGACGGACCATTGAATATAAAAGAGCCATCTATACAAGATACATAAAAGACTAGAAGAATTTAACAGAGAAATGAGGTGTAGACATGGATTTAGCAACCATTATCGGAATTATAGTAGGATTTGCTTTCATTATTTTCGGAATTGTCCTCGACGGTGCCATCGGACTCTTTATTAATATTCCCGGGGCAATGATTGTTGTCGGGGGAACGGTTGCCGGTCTGTTTGTAGCCTATCCCATGCAAAAAGTGCTTGCGGCCATGAAGGTGGCTTCCAAAGCTTTTTCAGACAAGCAGCTGGCGGCGCCGGGAGAGATCATTCAACGGATCATTGAGCTGGCCAATACCGCGAGAAAAGAAGGTCTGCTTGCCTTGGAGGAAGCCGCGGATGAAATTGATGACAGCTTTTTACAAAAAGGGGTTATGCTGATTGTAGACGGTACGGACCCGGAACTGGTTCGAAACCTCCTGGAGACGGAGCTCTCCTTTATCGAAGAACGGCATAAAAACGGTCAGAGCATTTTCGAAATGCTCGGAGCCTTAGCGCCGGCTTTCGGTATGATCGGGACACTGATCGGTCTGATCAGCATGCTGGATCAGCTCGACGATCCGGCGGCAGTGGGACCGGGAATGGCGGTTGCCCTGCTGACCACTTTTTACGGGGCCCTGATGGCCAACCTGATATTTATTCCCATGGCAAACAAACTGCGGCTCAAGAGCCGGGAGGAAATTCTTCGAAAGGAGATTGTGGTGGAGGGTCTGCTGTCGATTCAGGCGGGAGAAAATCCACGGATTATCGAAGAAAAACTCAAGGCATTCTTACCTCCGAAGGAACGGGAAGCCTTGGGTGAGGAAGAGGAAAACCTACAAGCTGCGGAAGGTGTTGAGGCGTAATGGCAAGAAGAAGGCGAGAAGAAAATCAACCGGCCGGCTCCCCCGCATGGATGACTACCTATGCCGACATCGTAACCCTGCTTTTAGCCTTCTTTGTTATCCTTTTTTCCATGTCGGAGATCGACATTGAAAAGTTTAAAGCGGTGATCAGCTCTTTCCAGGGTTCCCTCGGGGTACTGGAGGGAGGCCAGGTGCTGGAAGAGGGAGAACTGAATGCGGAAAATATGAATGATTACTATGAAGAGATTTACCGCCACAGCATTACCCCAACGGAGGAAAGTGATGAAGAATTTGGCGATCTGCAGGCGCGGGTCCAGGAGTACATACAAGCGGAAGGACTGGATGCTTCGGTCCTGGTGAGTTTGGAGAGTCAGGGGTTAATGCTCCGCTTTCAGGATGATGTGTTATTTGACTCCACCGAGGCGGAACTGAAAAGTGAAGCGGAGGAGGTTCTACGGTTTATCACTGACATTCTGCAGGAAGAGGACCTTGAAGATAAATTCATCCGTGTGGAAGGACATACGGATAACCTTCCGATGTTGCCTGGTTCAGACTTTGAAACCAACTGGGAACTCTCGGTGGCACGGGCGGTCAGTGCAGGAAGGTACATGATCGAGGAGGAAAATATTGATCCCTCAAGGATATCCATGGCCGGTTACGCGGAGCATCAGCCCATTGCGGGGAACAATACGCCCGAGGGCAGAGGGCAGAACCGCCGGGTGGATATTGTGATCCTCCGGGCGGAAATAGGAGAAATGGTTGAGAATTAGACGGGCTAGGAGGTTTTAACTGTGAACATGAAGAAGATGATTATATTAGTGACAACGGGGGTACTGTTATCCGCCCTCTTTTTCGGAGGCATTATCTATTTTACCTTTCTGAGAAGCAATGATGAAGTGGCAGAAGTCGAAACGTATCAGCATACCTTAGGGGAATTTACCGCGAACCTGGGAGATACCAGAAATTACTTTCAGGGGACCATTATTCTCGAGGTGGAGGATGAGGAACTGATTGAAGCCATGCAGGAAAAGGAAATTAAAATACGGGA
>JBEPWR010000198.1:0-3657 GCA_041642335.1 Eubacteriales bacterium | reverse complement strand
TGATTGGAGAAATCGAATTGGCTTATCGCTTAATGAAAGGTAAACTGATTGCGATTACCGGAACCAATGGAAAAACCACTACCACGGCTTTAACCGGAGAAATTTTCAAAAGAGAAAAACCGAGAACTCATGTAGTCGGAAATATTGGAGTACCAATGATTTCCAAAGTCTTGGATTCTACAGAAGATGATTATTTTATTGTTGAGGTCAGCAGTTTTCAACTTGAAAGCATAAAGGAGTTCAAACCGGACGTCGCTACAATTCTGAATTTGACCCCGGATCATTTGAACCGTCATAAAACTATGGAGAATTACGCCCGCTGTAAGATGAATATATTTATGAACCAAGGACCGGGTGAGATAGCAATAATTAATTATGACGACGCATTTTTAAGAAATGCCACCTTGAATTTGTCCAGCCGGATTGTTTATTTTAGTCGAATGGAAACTTTAGCACAAGGAGTATTTATAAAAGACGGTAAAATTATTATAAAGGAAAGTAATCGTGAGTTTGAAATTATCGGGAAAGATCAATTGATAATTTTAGGAGAACATAATGTAGAAAATGCATTAGCGGCGACGGCTTTAGCTTGGAGTATGGGTCTCGAAGTAGAAAATATCCGGGATGGGTTGATAAATTTTCCAGGAGTTGAGCATCGAATGGAAGTATGTGGAGAAGTCAATGGAATCACTTTTATTAATGACTCTAAGGGGACAAATCCCGATGCCTCTATTAAGGCAGTAGAAGCAGTAAACGCCCCGATTATTCTGCTGGCTGGAGGGATGGATAAAGGGAGTGATTTTAAAGAATTAATCGATCATTTTCCCGGAAAAGTTAAGTATTTGATTCTTTATGGAGAGACGGCAAAAGTTATCGAGAAAACCGCACATCAAAATAACTTCCGCAATACCAAGATCGTTCAGAACCTGGAGGAAGCTGTTGAATCATCTTTTGAGCTGGGAGAAAAAGGAGATGTGATCCTCTTGTCACCGGCCTGTGCCAGCTGGGATATGTACACGAGCTATGAAAAAAGAGGGGATCATTTCAAAGAACTGTTTAACAAAATAAGGGGGAAATTCCATGACTAAAAAAAATGCAACGGATTTAACAATCGTTTTTGCCGTTGCAAGTTTAGTAACTATTGGAATTATTATGGTGTTCAGTGCGAGCTATACCTATTCCCTGGTTCAATTTAACGATGGACTGCATTTTTTAAAAAGAATGGTTATGTGGACAGTTTTAGGGAGTATCGGAATGTTTTTGACTTCAAAAATCAAATATATTGTCTGGAAAAGATGGTCGAAGCTGATTATCCTGGTTAGCTTGGGTGCCTTGCTTTTATTATTCACCCCTCTCGGGGTTACTGTGAAAGGGTCAACCCGCTGGTTAGAAGCAGGGCCTATCCGTATTATGCCTTCGGAAATGGCGAAGCTTGGAATTATTATCTTCCTGGCGGCGTCCATTGAGAATAAAGGGGAAGGAATTCGAAAGTTTTTTACCGGCGTCCTTCCCTATGTGGCTCTTGGGGGCCTGTTTTTTCTTTTAATTAATAAACAGCCGGACTTGAGTACGGCGGTAGTAGTCATGGCGATTGTAATCACAATGATTTTTATCGGGGGAATGAAAGTTTCCCACTTTATATTTTTAACAGGAATGGTATTCTCCGGGATCGGTTTCATGCTCTATCAATTGCTTTTCATTCCGGAAAAAGCCAGTTATCGAACGGACCGGCTACTGACCTTTGTCGACCCCTGGGCTTATGCTCAGGGAGAAGGTTATCAAATTATTCAGTCCCTGTATGCTCTTGGTGCTGGGGGAATTTTTGGAAAAGGACTTGGTAAAAGTGTACAAAAACACTTATATCTTCCGGAACCGCAAAACGACTTTATTTTTTCAATAATCGGGGAGGAACTGGGTTTTGTCGGAGGTCTTGTTGTCATGATGTTGTTTATGCTGTTGATTTGGAAAGGGATAAAGATAGCCATAAATGCACCGGATCTTTTCAGTTCACTGATGGCTACAGGCATTGTTACAATGGTTGCGGTTCAAGTCATTCTCAACATTGCGGTTACCACATCTTCTATGCCGGTGACCGGTATGCCTCTTCCGTTTATAAGTTATGGAGGAAGTTCTTTACTCATTTTCATGACAGCCATGGGGATGCTGATAAATATATCGAAATACTGTGATTTTACTAAAGGAGGAACACAATGAAAGTGATTATAAGTGGTGGTGGTACTGGTGGACACATTTACCCCGCCTTAGCTATTGCCGACATGATAAAGTCAAAAAATCCCGATGCAAAAATTCTTTTTATCGGTACCGAGGATGGTTTGGAAAGTGAAATCATACCGAAATACGGTTATGCGATAGAATTTATTAGCGTAGGCTATTTAAAGCGGAAAATTTCTTTTCATAATGTCAAAAGCGGTCTGAAATTACTAAAGGGTTTGGCCCAGTCGAAGAAGATCCTTAATAGGTTTTCTCCTGATGTGGTTATTGGTACCGGTGGATTTGTAAGTGGACCGATCGTCTATACTGCAACTAATATGAAAATCCCGACAATGCTTCATGAACAAAATGTCTATCCGGGGTTAACGAATAAAATACTCGGAAAAAAAGTGGATATAATTGCAATAAGCTTTGAAGACTCGAAAAAGTACTTTCAAAAACCAAAGAAAATTGTATTAACTGGTAATCCAATTCGGAAAGCCTTTCGAGAAACACAAGAAAATTTGCAGAAAAGCGGTAAGCCTCAAGTATTGATTTTCGGGGGTAGTGGCGGAGCTGCGAAAATTAATGAGAGTATTGTCGCATTGGCGAAATTCGATGACAGACTACCCTATGAAATTCTGGCGGTAAGCGGAAAAAACCATTATGAACAAATGGCAGCATCGATCGATCATCCGGATATTAAATTAGTAGATTATTTAGAAGATATGCCGAAGAGGATGAGAGAATCCGATCTGATCATTAGCAGTGCAGGGGCAATTACCATTACAGAAATTCTAGCGTTGGGGAAACCTGCAATATTAATTCCTAAAGCCTACACTGCGGAAAATCATCAGGAGTACAATGCCCGGAGTCTAGAACAAAAGGGTGGCGCGATTATGATTTTAGAAAAAGACCTCTCCGGAGAAAAGCTGCATTCGGAAGTCAGCCGACTTATTGATAACAAAAAGCTTTTGGAAGAAATGGGAAATCGAAACCGCTCCTTGGTTAAAGGAGAAGCAGAGAAAGACCTTTATCGACTATTTGAACGACTCTATAAAAAATAAGAGCAAATTAGGTGAGAGTATGAAAAAACTTTGGCGGTTAGGAAAAGGGATATTTTTATTTTTGATTCTATTAGGAGCAATCCTCGTTCGGGTAATCTATATGGACACCTTTATGCTTACGACGATAGATATCGATGCTTCAGAACACATCACCGAAGAAGTTTTTAGAGAGAGAACTGAAATTATCACACATCAAAATATCTTACGGTATAATCTGGAAGAACAAGCTGAAGAAATAGAAAATCATGCTTATATTAAAGACGCAACCATTCGTCGGAAATTACCGGACACTATTGAAATAAAGCTGAAAGAACGAACGGAGTATGCTATAATACCTTATAATGGTAGTTATTTATTTGTGGATAGAGAACTGTTTTTA